>JAESUW010000033.1 GCA_016760525.1 Labilibaculum sp. | reverse complement strand
TGATAAAGATAATATTGTAGACCCCGTTACAAAAGGAATCTTACTAATAAGTGTAAATGCACTTATTGCACTTATCGCACTTTTTGCACTTATTGCACTTTTTGCACTTTTTGTCCTAAAACCAATGATAACTACTCTATTTCATAATAAAGATAACCTTGTAGCCTGTTGCAAAAGGAATTTTGTTCAAGTTGCAAGAAATCTCAGACTAAATTTAAGGATGTATTGTACAATCTTAATTTTCAATCTGTTCAATCAATTCTTTATCAATATTATTTGTATTTAGTTTTAAATATTTAAAAGAGGCTACTTTGTTATTCTCAATTTTTAAAAGAATGATTTTATTCTCATTTATGTAAATCAATTTATCACTAGTTGAAAAATCACTTTCTCCGAATCTTGATTTGATCCTTGAAGTAGTCAATCCAATTAAATTTGCTTTTCCAAGTAATGAGTCATTACTGAAAATATTCATTCCAATCAATTTCTCTGTATTGTCTTTATAAATTTGTTTATTTTCTCCATATTTGAAAACTATAATTTCATCAAAACGCATTGGATTTTCGTTGTCATTTGAATAAGTATATGCATAGAAAATAGAATCTCTTTTTTGAGGTGAATAATAGTAAGACAAMCCATTAAACACCGATGAAGTCCAATTTTYTTTCTGATTTTTATACTTGATTAAATCAATCGGGTTTTCTAAAAATGAAATTAATTCGGAACTTGATTTTTTATTTTTTTCAACAACTTTTAACCCAATAGAATCAATATGGATTTCTACTTTTTCATTGCTTGATTTATTCCGTTGATTACAACCGGAAATCAATGAAACAATTGTTAAAATCATTATTAGTTTTATCTTTTTCATAATATTACACAACGGTTTAGAATAACCAAAGTTGCGTCTTGCTAAACGTAAATATTTGTTGGTTAAAGCTACTGTTTATTGGTTTTAGAAACATTCTATATTATTGGATTTTGCAATTTTGAATATGTATTGTTGTGCATAGTATTTATTCTATTTGTTTATCCCCTTTATATTTTACTCTGTGATGTTCAATATTTTTAATTATTCCTTTTTTACTAAAATCATATTCTGACCAAGTAGTATCTATTTCTGTATTATTAGTTTTTTCATCTAAATCCTCATCGTAAGAATTAATCAATGTACTACCAATACCAAATTCGTTAAACCAATTTCCAAATCTCTCACCTATCCAGCCTCCATCACCTCCAACAAATCCTATTACACCTATATTTATAATTGAAATTTTATTTTTTTCAGTTGTAACGGCATATAAAGTTTTACAACAAAACTCATTTGTGTGAATAATCGTAAATAAATAAAAGTTTTCAAATTCCTTAAATTGGTAAAAGGAATAAGATTCAGGGTAATCGGAAGGTAGGTATTCAGGGTAACCAAAATCAACTTTATGAGACGATATATACGTTTCAAGAAATTGCTTTGGTATTTTATTTAATTCTTTAATCTTGATACTACCTACATTAAAATTTTCAGTAAGTTTTGTAGTTTTTGATTTTATGAAATCGATGTTAAAATTAATCAGATTTATTTCTTTATCCTTTTGTTCTGTTTTATCAAAATCGTTTACTTTTTCAACTTTTACCATTGGAATTTCCCCATTTTCAGTTTTCTGGAGGTTATTCTTTTGAGAATCATTTTTACAAGAAATCAGTTGAATTAAGAATATAAGTAATATTATCTTTTTCATATTGTGGCAGCGGGTTGTTTATAAGATTTATACGACTGGAAAATTGGAGATTGTTCGGTTGTAGCAAATCGGTTTGTTGAAATTTAAGCATAAATTTTATACGGTGTTTTATAGTGCGTTTTTTTATTCTCCTAAAACTAATAATACTCTATAAATTTCTGTTCCATTTTCTAAACTGAAATATCCATCTTCTCCACCTAGTTTGTCTTGGATGAAAGTATATTTTATTTTACTCAATTTTAGTTTATTCTCTTTTAATATAAWTTCAGCTTTTCCAGCTTTAAGCAAATTATGAAATAAAATTTCAAACATTTGAAAATCTATCAAACCTTTAATCTCATTTTCATTGAATATCAAATCCGTTTTAAGCGATTTTAAATTGTCAATCATTAATCTCGTCTTTTGGCTCGGAAATCCCACATTATCTTTTTCCAATAATGGAATTAAATCATTTGTGTCAAATAGAGCAATTATTAGATCATTTTTAAATCCGATTTTCTGTAAAGAATCACTCAAATTAATCAAATTGATCTTCTTATTTCTCGTTTTCTGAATGAATGAACTTGAACAACTCATAAATCCCAAAACAATTATCAAAAATAATATTTCTATTGATTTTTTCATCTTTTCGTAATGTACTACAACGAGTTTTTAAAAAATTTATACCACTGGAAAATCGGAGATTGTTCGGTTGTAGCAAATCTGTTTGTTGAATGTTCGGCGTTTTGTTATTTAGTTTAAATGTGCACAAATCTTATAAGGTGTTGGCTGTAGATTTATTCCTAAAATTTATATCCTAATCCAATTTGTATTCCTAATTCTGTCAGTTTTTGATRATAATTCTCTTTTTCGAAAGGCATAACTGCGTGTCTTTTGTAATTAGGATTAATGAAAATTAAAAAATTATCAAAATCATATTTACCTCCAAATCCTAAGCTATATCCWATTCCAGCTTGTGAATCACTCGAGTTATCAGATATTTGAAAATCAATAATTGGYCCTCCATTTACAAAAAGATATTTCCAAAATGTATAATTTGCATAAATTGGAATTGAAATAATTTCTATATTTTCAAATCTAGTTATAGGGAAATCAGCTGGTGCACTTGTAATACTTTCCTCGACATTTAAATAATTTAGACCTAATTCAATGCTGAAATTATTTTTAATCTGTCTTAAATACCTTACACCAAATTCGCTAAAATTGTTCAAGTTAGTGCTACCTGTACCATCTAAATCTTGATTTCTCAATAATTCACTCTCCGAGAATCCATAATAAATTCTAAATTCATTCGAGTTTTGAGAATAACACTGAATAGTTATTATTAAAATAACTAATGCTAAAAATAATTGTGTATTTTTCATATTAATCTTTTTCTTAATTTACAGCCAACGTGTTTTTATAAGATTTATACCACTGTAAAATCTCAGGTTTTCGGTGGTAGCAAACCGTTTATTGAATGTTCGTCGGTTGGTTATTTAGTTTAAATGTGCATAAAATTTATAAGGTATTGTAAAACGTTTTTTATTGTACTGTTCCACTTTTATTGATTGTTAGTTGAATAATTTTTAATATCTCTGCTATTTTATAGAATTTCAAATGTTGTAACTACAATTCCATGATCCGAAGGATACCTAATTTCTTTGTTATTTATCGAGAATAGTTCATTGAGAAAAGCCTTGTAAGAATCGGATTTTATAGATCGTATAGATTTTCCTTTATAAAAAATATAGTCTATTCTGTGTGCGTCATTTTTTCCTTTGGTATGCCAAGTAATTCCAGGAGATGAAATAGGATTTGGATTTACTTTTCTGTAGGAATCAATCAGCCCCATATCTTCCAAAACTTTTGTAGCATACCAAGGGACTACCAAACCATTATGCAACTTTTTTGTGCGATTTCCCCAATCTTTATGGGATGGAGTGTTCATATCTCCTCCGAAAATCATAGCTATGGAATCCGTTTCCTGTCCATATTTTTTCAAATATGGAAGTACTTTTTGAATCATCTCATACTTAGGACCAGATCGTTCCCAAGCCAACAATTCTTCGGTTGATTTCTCCATTTTTTCCGGTTCATCACTCCATGGTAAATAGTGAAACCAATTAGAAAAAAAGCGAATTTTCTTAGTGTGAATTAGAATTTCTATACCACCTAAATAGAAGGGGTATTTTGTGTCTATTCTATCTCCAAAAGGATATTTTGAAAATATTGACAAGTTTACATTCTTATCATCCAGAGGAGTGCCTTCTGAAGCAATTAGATGAAAATTATAACCTAAAGATTCAGCAATCAACTTGCCTGAACCATAAGTTTCGACCATTAAAATAACATCAGGATCGATTTCCTTAATAATTTYTATCGCATTTTCCTTACCATTTTTAATATCATTGGCTCCATGTAAAATGTTCCAAGTCATAACTTTGAAGGTCTTGTTTTGTGCATTTGCTTCTATTCCTAACAAAAACAAAAAACAATAGAATAATTTGTATAATCTCATAAATATGTAATTAAATGTTTTACAACGTTTGGCTTAGCGCAGTACGGGTTATAGAAATGCGAGGTATTTCCACACTACACAAATACCCAACAAAAATAACCATTTCTAGTTCAATGCATTAATCAAGTCCGAGTATAATTTCCATCCTTTATCTTCAATTATTTCATACTCAAATTCTCTTTTAAATGCGTATTTTTTCATAAATCCCATTAGTTCTGATATACTTTTTCTATCATTTGTTACAAGATGGAATATTCTTTGTTCATTATAGGTTGTTCTACCAACATAATAATTTGATATTATATTTCGAGTTAAGCTGTTCTCCATAAATACCTCAAAATCGTTAAGAACTTCTAATTCATTTTCTGWTGGYAATTTAGAWGTATTTTCARRGGTGTATTTTGTCTTGACTACAATRAAATAAAAGAATTCTTCTTTGTGAGGAAACCGTTCAAACGCTTTATTTACAAGAATTACCTTAGGTAAGCCTTCAATTATTAAGTCCGTTGTTCCGAATTCTTCAGGAACAACATAAGTATCTCTTTCTATCGGTTTGCTTTTGTCAGGATTTCTAATATCAAACCCATCATATGAAGTTAATTGATATTTGTTCGCGAGTGCATATAATTTTTTATTCAATTTGAATAATGATTTTGCGTTATGTGTTTCTATCCTTTCCATGAGCAACCAGTATTCTCCATTTTCATCTTGGTAAATCTCCACATAGTCAAACTCATCTTTTTTTAGATGCTCTGATACTTTTTCCAACCTTTTAGGTTCGGTATTCGTAAAATAATACTCGTATAACAATTTCTGGTCGGTATCTACTCCGTTACCTTGCATGCTTCCATACGTCTCTTGAATTTGTTCAAGTGAAATCTTCTTATCCTTCTGTTTGTTTTGATATTTCCCTTTAAAAGAAATAAAAAGAATTGTAATTAATAGTAGAATAATGTTTTTGTTCATTGTTTAAAATTTTGACTAATTTTACATGCTAGGTAACAATGGTTTAGAATAACCAACGTTGTGTTTTTGTTAGTTATTCTTTTTTATTCAAAACTAGCAATTTTGGATATACGGTATTGCAAATTTTTTATTTCTTCTTCAGTTCCTATATTTCTTAACTCAATTTTCTTTCCATCCTTTTTATAAAAAGTCAGTAATGATTCTTTATTTGAATCAATACCAGACCGGATAATACTATTTAAAAAGAACAGAATAAAAGAGAATTTAGCAGGGATAAATTCAACACTTGTTATTTCAGAATAACGGATAGTTTTTCTTATAGTAAAAATCCTAAGCATATTTGAATTGACTATTTCAATYYCTGTACYATYTAATTKTATCSTGTTAGATKSATCCTTAAMAAGCACTAGAAAAGASAYTACRAATATTASKRTTCCGTAAATKTTTGGATTGTCATTGAAATTTAMGRTTAAATAAACAATTGYAATAAWTCYAATRATTMTTATARAAAAACGACTTAAAGAATTTTCTTTGATTTCATATTGAATATATTCATTAGACAAATTATTCATGTTTTTAACTTTTGAAAATTCTTATTTTTAAATATTTACAACTCTTTTACGTGCACATACCCCCTCAATTTATCCGTATAAGGTGAATCGCCCTTTTCTTTATGCATCCACAAAAGTTTTATGATAGGGACATTTCAAATTTATAAAAGCCCAACAAATAGATTTTAACACCGTTCTTTTCCTTTGGTATGTTACTTCCATTCACAAGATCTTTCAAAAGTCTAATTTTCTTGTTTTTTTGTTTTTTTCTCTTGGTAATTAATCCAAGCTAATACACCCACAGAAATTACTACAGCGGTAGGCCAATTCATTTCACTTAATGAGTATGACTCTCTATACAAAAAGGGTGTAAGTTCTAAAATTATAATAATTACGAAAAGTAAAACGGCCTGCAAATATTTATTCATTTGGTTAGTGTTAAAGAGTTCTAATTAAATAATGATTTTTTTAAAATAGTTGGTAACACCCATATATCCACAATAGAAACCTTGAACTTGACGGTAAACCATTATATCTACAATACAGGGGTATTATTAAAACTATTTATAAACAAGGTYACATAAAGTACCTTGCCTTTCAAAGATATATAAATAAAGGTTATACGCAGGTTGTAATAACATTTATTTACAGACAATTAACAACACGTTAAACGGGTATGATTTAAAGAATAAGTAAGTGTGCTAGTTAATATGTAATATGTTGTAAAAATGCTAGCTCATTTATTATTTTAGCTACAATTAAAAATAGGATTCAGCCATGATTAACTACTACCAATTGCATTCCAAGTGACCGTTTAGAAATAGCATTGTTTTTTGATTTAGCTAGGCGAAAAATCTAAGGATAACCTAAGCTATCGTTCTGTTTTTTAACAACGATAAAACACCAAACAAACCATTTGTATCGGTTATTTTGGATTGTAATTGGTATAAACCCTATGCACAGCACTTTCACACTTTTTGAGACAGTGTCTGATCTTTTTATAAACAATTCTGTTTTTTATGATACTACTGTTTTCAATATTGAGAATTTTGATACACCAATGACGGAATATCAATTCGTTTTAAAGGTCCCTCTTTATTGCTGGAGGCCCACTTTAGTTGCTCTCTCTTTATCTTCAGCCATTGCGTAGGCCGTTAATTCAATAATGGTTTTTTTTGGGAACTACTTTAACTGTTGCCTTTTTCAAATACTAAATTAAACGCTCACTGTGTTCCATTTTCTTCACGATGGCTTTCCAAAGATTTAATTTTTGATATAGACTTAGAATATTAGTAATGAAAATAAATAATAAGAGAATGATTATTATACTCAAAGTTAAACTGTAGTACAGTCCAAATAACAGACTTAACAAAACAATGCCCAAAGAAAGCAACACAATATACAGACTTGCTCTTTTGTGATTAACTCCTAGGACTAATACTAAATGATGAAAATGTGTCCTATCCGCTTTAAATGGGCTAATTCCAGATTTTATTCTTTTTCTATAAACTCTTAGAGAGTCCGCTACTGGTAAAGCAAGAACTCCAATTACAATGGCTAGCGTACTTTTTATCTGTGCTGTTCCATTTGCTGATTGTATCAAAATAATTCCGCTTACTACTAGTAAAAAGCCAATTACTAATGACCCGGCATCTCCCATATAAACCTTCTTTTTTTTAGAAAGATTAAATCTTAAAAAAGCACAGAGCGCTCCGATAAGAGCAATAAAATAAATAATCAAAAAATCTAAATTCAAAGAATATGCAATAATTGCAAAAATAACGAGTSMRCTTNATNCGRGRYSWSCMGCCAAACCRTCAATACCATCCATTAAATTAAACGCATTAATTACGCCTACTATAACGAAAATGGTCATAAAATACTGAACCGCTATTGGCATTTCATAAATACTAAAAATACCAAACATAGATTCTAATCTAATTCCAGAATCAAAAACAAAATGTGCTATCGTAATTTGAATAATGAGTTTAAGTAGTGGCCTTATGCTTAATTTATCATCAATTACACCCACGGTCAAAAGAATAAATGACCCAATAATAAGCACATAGTATGTATTGATAAATTCCCAAAATTGTGGAACTATTAGCAAAGACAAACTAGCAGCTATTATAACCGCAATGCCTCCGATAATTGGAATGGGACCCTGCTGTGTTTTTCTCACATTTGGGGATTCTACAAAGTGTACCTTTAATGCGATTTTTCTTAAAACTTTTATAAGCATGACTGAAAGGGCAAAAGAAAGTAGCGGAATAAAAAAATAATATGATTTCATCTTTTCAAAATTTTAACTAATTAACGTAATTCAAAAAATGAATGCTGATGGATTAAATGCCCCAGTTTTAATTTTAGAAGCTCTGTATTTTTCAATACTTCTATTTGTGATTTAACCGTGGACTTTTCATTGGTTGAAATTGCCTCTACTATAAGATCATCATATTTACCAGAAATATATGTCCATGTATACCTTCTAATTGCAATGGAATGTAACTCTTTTCCTAACTCTTTTAGTTGCCTCATACCTGTCTTTTTGATATGATTTTTCAACTCTTCAGAATTCACAAAAAACAATGCCTTGTCTTCAGTTGTGATACGATTGTATGAAACTGAATAAGCAATAATGGGTAATCCCAAATACATGGCCTCAACTAACGAGGGATTAGTTCCACCTGCCGAATGACCATGGATATATATTAAAGCATTACTTCTAAGTACATCCAACCCTTGTTGGTCATAAATTGGATCTAATAATATAATATTTGAAATATTTCCATACAATTTTTTTAATTTTTGCCCATATGTACTGTTAGTCCAATTACCTACAAATACAAATGTATATTTAGACAATTCAGCAAACGCTTCTAGCATGATATGAATGTTGTTTTCTGGCTCTATTCTACATACCGAAAAGGCATAAGGAAATTTTAAAAAGGGGTATTTTTTCTTATCTTTAAGAGAGGGTATAATTTGTAAGGTATGATCTGCTCCATACTCAATAATTCTACTTAGACTTCCATAACGCATGGCTGTATAATCCTGRATAGATTCGTTGTCGGAAATATCTATATGCGAGTATTTAACGGCCAAATTCTCAGACCAGAACAAATAGCATTTTGCAATAAAACCCCATTTCTCCCGCTTCCACTCTATACCATCTATAGACACAATTATTTTTTTATTTGTAAAAAACCTGATGAATGGGAACAACCAAGCCCCTGCAACTCCTAATACCAGTAAAACATCCGCATAAAACAGTGCATGAATTATGGTAATAGAGTCATACAATATACTTTGGATACCATTTGCGTTGAGGGGAATATATCTTAATCTTGCATTTTTAAAAAAGGCTGGTCTATGTTGTTTTTTATATCGTTTTCCAGAACAATACACAGTCATATCATATACCGTATCCAAATGCTCCACCAAATGCTGAACAAGTGTTTCAAATCCTCCATAATTAGCAGGAATTCCAACTGTTCCAATAATTGCTATTTTAGTTTTTGACGTCATGAGTATTTCATTTATTTACTAATCATTATTCCTCAAAGAGCATTCCTGAATCGCATTTACTTTATTATCAGCTTATTAAGCGATAAACATAAAATACTATTCCATATTATGGAATGCTATTCCAATTAATTAATGTTTTCCAGTATTGTTAGCAACTTATTTTTATAGGTATTATAATTAAATGTTGCTGCTTTTAATTTTGCGTTTGCTCTAAATTGTTTGTGCAAACTTCTATTGGTATATAAGCGATGTATTTTTGTTGTGATCGCTTCAATGTTCTCCGTATC
>JAESUW010000146.1 GCA_016760525.1 Labilibaculum sp. | reverse complement strand
TGGTTCGGTTGGGTTTCGAATTAATGCCTGCCTGTAAACATATTTATTAAAACTATATCCATCACCTCCTGTCCAGTAATTTTGTTCGCTAATTATAGTCCCAATATCTGCAGTTAATTTACCATCAAACATGCTGTGACTAACATCAATCCGACCAGTATATTTTTCATTATCTGTTTTAATAAAAACACCTTGATTATTTTTATAATTAAGTGACGCTGTTAAACTTGTATTCTTGCTGCCACCTCTAAAAACAATATTATGAACATGACTAACTGCTTTTCTTGTAATTTCATCCAACCAATCTGTATTAGCTCCGTAATCAGCTAAATTTGCTCCGGTAAATGAATAGCCTTCATTCCATTTTTCTCTTAGCTCTTCAGCATTCATAAAATCGAGCTTTCGGCTAATAGATGCAATAGAAACATAACCATCATAAGAAATGGTTGGCTCCATATTTTTGGTACTCCTTTTTGTTGTAATAATGATAACTCCATTTGTTCCCCGAGTACCATATATAGCGGAAGCCGATCCATCTTTCAGTACATCGATAGATTCAATATCCTCCGGAGCAACCGATTCAAGACTTCCCGGTACACCATCGACCAATACCAAGGGTGAAGAACTTCCAAGCAAAGATGAATTTCCACGAAGCATAATGGTTGCTCCTTCGGTTGGGTCTCCAGATGGAGTCGCAATTGTTAAACCCGCTACTTTTCCTTGAATTAATTGAGCAGCATCCTTTACTGCTCCCTTAATAAAGTCTTCCGACTTAACCGATGCAATAGCACTGGTAACATCAGCTTTTTTTACACTTCCATAACCAATTGCAACAACCTCTTCGAGTCCAAAAACATCTGGACTCATTATAATATTTAATACTTGATCAGTGTACTCTATTTTCTGATCTTTAAATCCAATAAATGAGAAATGAATTACATCTCTATCTTTTGCCTGAATAATAAATTTACCGTTGATATCAGACACTGTACCAACCGTAGTTCCTTCAATAAATACAGACACACCAGGTAAAGGAACTCCGGTATCATCTACAACATAACCTTCGGCATGCTTTTGAGAAAAAGCCTGCACAGAAAAGCATAAAAAAATTACCATAACGAGAAAAGCCCTTAAACAGCTGTATTTATTACAAAACTGGTTAGGTGGTTTGACAAATTTTTTCATAAATTTTAATTTTGGGTTGTTAAAATATTTAGGTAAATCTGTCTATTCTTTCAGCGTTGAACTATCTCTATTGTTTAAAAAAGTAACAAACATGTGTAATAAGTCGTTTTATTGAAAATAGTCTCCTTTCTTCAACAAAAAAAACTACAAATCTCAAAATAGAGATTTGTAGTTTTTAGAACTATCCACCATTAAAAACTAACTAAAATAATCTTTACTCATCTTATTGCTTAACAGTTCTTACACCAAATACGGGCCCTGCTCTATGCCCTTCGTGAGGTTTAAATGTAATTACTACTTTATCTTTAGTCATGCAAATATCATCAGGCAACTGATATAAAATATTAACAAACTCACCCGGCTTTTTATCGGCGATATTTTCTGTTGCAAGTAATTTTCCGTCAACCAGAATATCAAATGTTTTAGCACCTGTACTTCCACCCCAATATTCAACAACCAAAGCCAATTGATTTCCTTTCATCAATCCCATTTCAAATGACATTACACCACCACGGTTAACAACACGAGATCTTTTATTTTTTATAATATCAACTGATGATTTTTCACTTTTGAAATTATGATTCCGTTCTGGCTGCATTTCTCCCGGCTGGAAAAAATCAACTGTCATTTCTTCTAATTTCGTTTTCTTAGCCTGTTTGGCTTGATAGTCCTTTTGGTATTTCGCCCACGATTCTTTGTTAAAAACATCAAAATAAACGGAATATCTTACATCATGTAACTTATAAAATGGTTTGAAGACAAAATCATGCAGATATCCAACCGAATCAGTTTTAAATGTATTTACCTCTCCTTCAACAGAACTCAACCAATTCGAAGGATCTCTGTCTTCTGTCATAATAACAGGTACATACATCGCTTCGGTTGCTTTTGGATCATTTTCAGGTCCTAATTCTCCAGCCATCACAATGGGACCATACATGACTGCAACACGATTACTATCATCAGGCATAGTTTCCAATCTTAATGAAAAAGGCATCTTGTATTCTAATACATCTCCTTTCTTCCAGGTTCTTTCAATAGAAATAAAACTTTGCGCCTTTTGATTAACTGTGATTCTTTCATTATTGATATAAAGCTCCACTCCATTTTCAGCCCATTTTGGATAGCGTAGCTTAAGAGTAAACCGACTTGGCTTTTCACAATTAAACTCCAATTTTGTCCCCTGCTCTTCCGGGTAGGCTGTTGTCTGTTTTACAATCAAACCTTTGCTTTTCCAGTTTAATTCTGATCCAATAAATTGAGTCACATATAATTCATTATTATTGTAAAAATAAATGTTTGCTCCATATTTTGAATGATTCTCCATTCCTGTTCCTACGCAACATGTAAACCAATACGGATCCTGATATACTTTATGACCACCCATTTCCAATGACAAATTATAGATAACCCGTCCATCTGCAGGATGCTGAGATGATAAAATGTGATTAAACAAAGCTCTTTCATAAAAATCAGCAACTTCCGGAGCCGCTTCCCACTCAAAAAGATGACGGGTCAGCTTCAACATATTGTATACATTACATGTTTCTGTCGTATTTTGACTAAGTCGGTTGCGTAAATGATCTGCCTCTCCAAAATATTCGTGATTGCAATTACCTCCAGTAACATAAGAGTGATGATTCACAACACGATCCCAAAAAAACTCAGCCGATTCTCTATCAGACAAATCTCCGGTAAGTTCATAACGGCGGGCACAGCCAACTAATTTCGGAATTTGTGTATTCGCGTGTATCCCCGGCAAAATATCAACATGATGAGCCAAAGAATCAAGCACCTTTTTGTGATGAAAAACCTTAGACAGCTGCAAATATTTTTCATTTTTAGTTAATCCGTAAAGATCAACCAACGACTCATTAATTCCTCCATGTTCACAATCCAGCATGTACTGAATTTGTTCATCATTTAAGTCTTTTACGATAGTTGATAACCAATCGGCAAATTTAATATTGATTTGTAATGCCTTCTTATTCTCACATAAATTGTAAGCATCCGTTAAACCTGCCATCACTTTATGCTCGGTATAATATGGCACCCAAATTCCATTTAAATCAAATCCTTTCGAACGTATATCTCCTTTAGCAACTTCCTCTTCCAGAATTCGTTTTCCATCAGGGAAAGCACCAATGTATCCTTCTCCGTCTGCATTCTGACAGGCTTCCAGTTCATCTACTATGTAGTTAACGCGGTCGATAAAACGCTTGTCGTTTGTTGAATTATACATTAAAGCACAAGCACTCAAATAATGTCCTAAGCTATGTCCTGCAATTGTATTTGCTTCCCAACCATCGTAATGTTCTGCTTTAGGTTCCAAACCAGCTTCTATTCTGAATTTTGCCAGCAATCTATCCGGTTCATAATTCAGCAACGACTGAATATTCAATTTAGTGGCCTTTTCGAAAGGTCCATCAAGCAATTTAACATCCTTTAAATCAAACGGCAGTACTTTAAATTCAACCACCTCGGGGCCGTTCGTACTTATTCTATTCTCTTCAGTACTTGAACAGGAAGCTAAGCCTACTCCAAGACAAATTAAAATGAATAAAACTCTAAAAATATCTAATCTCATATCTTTTAACATTTATGTAATTATCAAATTATTACAACACAATCTAGTTCACTTTCCATTCTAAAATACCACCCGACTGTTCTTTTTGCAGTTGAGCCTGAATACGAAGTGCTTTTGTTTTTACAGGTTTAAAATTCACCATATTGTATTTATCCTGTTCCACGGTAAACGCATCGCTGGTTTCCACCGGAATCCATTTCCCTTTACTGTTTTTGTATAATAACGACCATTTTTCAGGCACTTTATAATTGCCATCGTAATGATCCATCTTAAGCCAATAAACCGATGATTGAGACAACACAACGGGCTTATAAAACTCATAATCAACAGTTTCTTCTGATCCTTCTTTCTGCCACCAATAAAAATATGATTTATCTGTATCACCTGAATTTTCAGGATTAAATCCATCGTTCAAACCTGGTGCCCAATTTGTTGATGCAAGTGCCTCAGCCGAATCAGCAGGTGAATAAGCTGGTTTTACGATAGCAACCTCTTCCTTAGAGGCCAACCAAATTAACATGTTAGAAGTTCCCCGATTGTTCCATGCATAATATGGAATGGCTTTAAGACTTGTCGTCTCAATTGTTTTTGTATCTCCTGATTGACTTACCCGCTTTGCTTTCATTGAAAGTGTAACCACTCCACCTAAAAGGTTTTCTTCAAATTGAGTACTCACCTTTTCATCTGATGCTACAAACTCATCGAATAAATACGCATTATTGTTGTCTTTATCCTCGAAGCAATACACTATTGGACCACGTTGGTAAGCCAATTTATTATGATCATTGGTTATCTTTTCGCTGGCTTTAATTTTACGCACAGGCATTGGAAATTCAATTTCTATCAGGTCACCCTGTTCCCATTTTTCTCTCAAAATGGCATAACCATTCACCACTTCCGGTGTTTTTTTCTTACCATTTACTTTAATGGTATAAGTGTCGGTACTATTTTCATAAAAATGATATAAATCAGATGGAACCGGCTGATTTTGGGCCCATCCCGGAATCCGGATTTTCAAACCAATATGCTTAGTTGTCTGCTTATCAACTGAAATTGTCACTTTACCATTCCACGGATATTGTGTTTTTTGTGTCAGACTTATGGTATCCTTCCCAACAGCAATATCGGCGTAGCCAGCAGAGAATAGATTTACATACACCGAATGTTCATCGGTTGTATAAACATAACCGGGTACAGAAGCCATAAACCGAGTAATATTGCCCGGACAGCAAGCACATCCAAACCAAGGAGCGCGATCATGATTATGAACAGACTCAAGAGGATTATCGTAGAAAAATTTGTCTCCACTTAAAGAAACACCGGAAATAACTCCATTGTAAAGCGCACGTTCCAATACATCGTAATACTTTGAGTTTCCATCGTTCAAAAATAAACGGTAGTTCCAGTATACATTCGATATCGCAGCACAAGTCTCACAATAAGATGTCATGTTAGGCAATTCGTAATTCGGGCCAAAACCTTCACCTTGAGCACGGGAACCAATTCCTCCAGTAATATACAACTTCTTGGAAACCACATTCCCCCATACTTTTTTGGTAGCTTCCATCAGTTGCTTGTCGTGCATCAGCGAAGCTACATCAGCTACACCTGAATAGAGGTATCCTAAACGAACGGCATGACCAACGGCTTCATCCTGCTCCACAATTGGTTTGTGATCCTGACTGTATTCGTTCAATTTATGACCATCGGTACCCTTTCCTGTTTCGTCGATAAAAAATCGTGCCAGCTTAAGGTATTTTTCATCGTTTGTAACCCGATATAATTTTACCAATGCCATCTCCACAATCGGATGACCTGATGGAACTTTCTTTTGGCCTTCGCCCAAACCGAAAACCTGATTCACCAAATCAGCATTTTTAATCGCAATATTTAGCAAGGAACGTTTACCTGTTGCCTGATAATGAGCAACGGCTGCTTCGTACAAATGACCGCAGTTGTAAAGTTCGTGGCTGTTCAAACGATCCCAACGTCCTTCTCCGTACCATCGCTTCAAACGCTCACATTTGTTGGTTAAACAAGTGTATAGGTAGCCGTCTTCTTCTTGTCCTGCATCTATTAAAGTAATCAGGCTGTCCAAATAATGGTCTAATTTAGCATCGTACTCTACCGCCAGAGCATATGAGGCTCCTTCGAGTACTTTATAAACATCGGTATCATCAAATGGGAAATCACCTTGGTGTTCTCCTTTAATCAAACCACCGGCAAGTGCAAAATTATCCATTCGACCCGTCTCTTCACACTTTTTAAATGCTGAGGGAATTGATACTGTTCTGTTAATTTCTATTTTCGGTGCCCAAAACTGATCATTTAAATGAACAGATGTAAAGGGAACCGGTTTTAAATGCCCAACTGTTTCTTTCTCCTTTTTAGCACATGAAAATGCAAGAAGACTAAACAACATTAGGACGCTGTAATATCTTAATCTCATTATATATCTATATTAGTATGAAAATTCGGCATCGGAATTATTCCAATTCCCATTCGAAAATTCCTGAAGCATTTTTTTCAGGCAACTTCACTTCAAGTTTAACTGCAGTTGTATTCACTGTTTTGAATGAAAYCTTGCTGGGYATTCCTTTGGTTACYGTGTAGGGWACAGTATTCTCAACAGATATCCACTCATTATYTTTATTTTTATAGTAGATTTTCCACTCWTTCGGTATGCGACAACCACCCCAAGGTGCATCATCATACCAATAAACKGTTGAACCGCTTACTGTCTTCTCATTTTCAAATTCATATGAAATCCATTCTGTKGTTCCTTCTTTTGGCCACCAATGGTAGTAAGGCACAGCTYGATCTTTTTCATTTTTAGGGATAAGTTGATCGTTAACYGCACKAATTGCTTTAACCATATGYGAGGCAKTAACTTTACTTTYCGARGCAAGAGTMGGTTGTTTCGTTGGACGACTGGTACTTAAATCGTTAGAAAGCCAAACTGTCATTTCACCACTTCCACGATGAGCCCAGGCATAGTAAGGAATCATATTCAATTGAACGTCTTTTACTTCAATTTTACCTTGTTTATTGTAATTTAATAACTGTGCATCTGTATGAATCATATTGATGCCATACAGCAAGTCTGGTTTGTTCTCAACAGTAAATTCTGGTTTTTGAGGAATCACAGCACTCAATACACTATAATCATTATCAGGCCACTCGGCACAATAAACAATAGGACCGCGCTCAATTGCAACTCTACCCTGATCTGCTTCAACCAATGGATGAGCTTTAACAGTACGTGGTTCCATATCGAAATGAACTTCAACTTTGTCGCCTTTACCCCAAGTGCGGCTAATGGTGAAATAACCATTTTGAAGTTGACTTTCAACAGACTGCCCGTTTACTTTAACTGAGTATGATAATTTTTTGTTATCGGTAAAAGCATATAAATTACTTGGTACGACTTGGCCTAACAGCCATCCTGGAATACGAATTTTAAGGTTGAAATTTTGTTTTTTCTTTGGATTTACATCCAGATTAATATCACCTACCCAAGGATAATTGGTTGTTTGTTTCAACAATACCGGTTTTCCATCTACTTTAATTTCCGAATTATTCGACATGAACAGGTTTACATACAAATCGCTTTTATGCACGGCATAAATATATCCTGGAACAGAAGGAATAAAGCGACAAATATTTGACGGACAACAGGCGCAGCCAAACCATGGCTTGCGTTGGTGCTGACCAATCGATTCAAGTGGATTTGGGTAGAAAAAACCATCCCCTTCTAATGAAACACCACTAATCAGCCCATTGTAAAGAGTGCGTTCCAGTACATCGTAGTATTTTGATTCGCCGTGAAGAAGAAATAGTCGGTAGTTGAGATAAACATTTCCGATGGCAGCGCAGGTTTCACAATAAGCCGACATATTAGGCAATTGATAATCTTTACCAAAAGCCTCACCGTGCCCGGTAGCACCAATGCCTCCGGTAATGTATAATTTTTTGCCCACAATATTTTCCCAAATTCGATCGATGGCTTTTACATAAGTAGTATCACCAGTAAGAGCGGCCACATCGGCCATGCCAGCATACATATAGGCGGCACGAACTGCATGTCCTACAGCTTCATCCTGTTCCAAAACCGGCTTGTGCGACTGGCTGTATTCACTTTTTATTGTGGTATAAGCACGTTTATCGAGCAGGTACTTTGCTAAGTCCAGATATTTCTGTTCTCCCGTTGCAACATATAATTTCGACAAAGCCATTTCTGCAATCTGGTGGCCTGGAACTACAGTTGCCTGTCCTGGTTTATCACCAACTTCCCTTACGGCACAATCGGCATATTTTTTCGCAATATCCAAAAAATTGGTTTTCCCTGTTGCCTGGTAATGTGCCAATGCACCTTCAACCATATGTCCCAGATTATACAATTCATGACTAAGATCTTCCTCTTTTTCCCAACGTTTGGTTCCAGCCCATTCATGTGGGTGAGTAGGATTCATTGTACGGGAAGTGTATAAATATCCATCTGGTTCTTGCGCGGCAGCCACAATTATCAGCACACTGTCAATATATTTGTCTAATTTTTTATCCGGAAAAGTTTGCATTGAATAGCTTGCTCCTTCAATGGTTTTATACACATCTGTATCATCAAATGAAAGGCCTTCAACTTTAATCGTATCACTTGGATGAGCCGCATTAATAAAGTTTTCGTATCGTCCGGTTTCTTCACACTTACCAAAAGCCAGCGGAATAGTAATTTCGCGACTGGCTTTCAGCCTTTGTCCCCAAAACGAATCTGTAACTTTTACGGAGGTAAAAGGGACAGGAGAAATGGGATATCCTCCTGTTTTATTTTTTTCCTGAGCATTTACGGCAAAACACAGTACGCAAAGTACAAGTGTTAAAACTTTTTTAATTGTTGTCATTATTATATACTTATTAAAAGTAAAAATTCAATCACTTTTCAGATGTAAAATTGTCTCGAAATTCTCACTTTAAGTTGTCGGTTTGTTCAATTTAATAGTACAAATGTTTTTAATTCTTCAATTATATCCCTTTATCAAGGTTTTTGTTCCCTCAATTCTCAAAATGAATTCAAATATGAGTAAGTGTTTTACTATTCATTTCTTCTTTTTATTAATTCATCAACTAGAGTATAATAATTTTTCTGTCCTCTGATATTCCCGAACTACTTATTCTTAAGATATACATATTCTTCATGCCAATCTCCGATTTATTTATCAATATACTTCCATCAAAACAGTTCGAATAAACCAATGATCCGGAAGTATTGTATATCTAGATCATTGTTTTTTCGCCACCTGATGATTTGATTGTTAATTGGTCTTTGATCTTACTTGATTTAACTAAAAGCAGAAAAACTTAATTGATGTTATTTACAAGGAGATGTAATCTTCATTAATTCAATAATCTCCTGCTTTGTTAATACTCTGCTAAAAAGCTGAGAATTAGAAATACAACCAGTATAGTTTTCAGGATAAAAACCACTAGCACCAATCAAAATAGTGCTGTTTTTAACAAATAGATTAATTGGTTGTTGAGTATTTAGAATACCATCTACATAAACCTTCTCTATCATTCCATCAAAACTTAGTGCTATGTGATGCCATTTTGATGCTTCGGGAATTTCGTTATAGGCTAAATCAACAGATCCGTCTCCATGAGCCACAGCTCCATAATTACTTTTACCATACATTAATGCTGAATATGAGCCTTGCAGCATATTTTCACGACTGTTCCAGGTTATCAGACATTCTCCACCTCCAATTTCAGGATTAAATACCCACGAAGATACAGTATACGATGAGTTCCAACTTAAGCTGTTAGGAGCAGGTTCACTTAATTTCAAAATAATCGCGTGGAGATTTTCCGAAGAGTTCCTTGAACCTTTTACTAAAATAGGCCGGATTGGAAAATCCTGTTTGATAGGCAGCTTCGGAGATATTACAT
>JAESUW010000180.1 GCA_016760525.1 Labilibaculum sp. | reverse complement strand
TTTTTATTTACGATATCGAGATGTTTAAAAATTAAGCATTCTTTAAATGATAATTTTATAGCATTATGGATGTTTTTAGGATTTACTTTGCATTTATATGTGTTGAATAAGAAAAGAGAATCTTTATTTTTTGAATTTTGAATTACATTTTCTTTGAAAATTGTCTTTATTGTACTGTAATGGCTTGAGTTTTTTTTAGATTTAAGAAGGGGTATAGTTTTTTTTTTGATTATAATTACTTTGTTTTTTTTTATTTCTTTGCTTTCGTTAAAGCAACTAGTAGAAATTAGAGTAAGAATTAAAAAAAGTATTTTTTTCATAATATTTAAGTATTTTTTACCAAGATACGTGAATATGTGAGATGTTGGGGTTACTGCATAGAACTTGACGAGGACCTATTTCACATATTGCATTGACTCCATTTATTTGTAAAGCTGCTGTTCTTAGAAAGCCCCATTTTTGAGTAGTTCTTGCTCCTAGAATTCTAATATCCATAGCATGTCCAATAGTGTGGTTACTATTTATTAATCTGCTTCCTACTGCTTTATTTCTTTGAGGGTTTCTATATGCACTATTCAAATCTATCCCATTAGCTCTAACTCGGTTGGTGTTACAAGATGCATTATAGTGTGTTAATATTGCATTGAAAATTGTCTGAAACTGATTAGTTCCTTGAGCTGCTAAATGAGTGTAATTACCTGTATTCCATCTGCCATTATCTAAAAAGACTTCGTTTCTTGTAGGTTGCCAAGTAGTTCCGAAATCAAGATATTCTTGTCTTATAATATCTTTTGTGTCCTGTGTACATTCAAATTTCTTTTTTAATCCAATTACAGTACAATATGTTTCGTATTCAATAGGATTATTAGGTTGTCTGGCGCCTCTTCCTGATTGATTAGGTCTGTTTATTGGGTTTGGAATAAATATATAAATTGAATTGTCAGTACTATTTTGAAGATTTGGTGTTCCATCATCTGTTGTTACTCCTTTAGTTTCCCATACGACCTCTGTTAGTTTAAAGCCATCTTTTGTTAAATCAAATTGTTGTAATTCTCGAAATTTAATTCTGATATTATCAGTGCTAATAAATGTTTGAGATGTTAGATTAGCTACATTATTATTTGTTAAGTCTACTCTTTTCAATTCAAAGTCATAGTTTATTTTATTAAAAGAAAGAGTAGTGTTTTTTGAGAGAATCTCTATTTCCTTAATATAAATACCTTCACTAACAGTATTGATTTTTATTTCGAAAATACCTGTACTTTCTATAAGACCCAAAAGTGTTTTTTCATTATTAGTTACATTTGTACCAAAACCAACATTTGTAGCAATATGAGTTAAATCGAATCCAATAACATCATCATATAAGTCAATGGTTATAGTACTAGTAATCTTAGGGAATTTGACATTTAAATATTTGTTAGGGTAATTTACAAAAGATATTTTTCCCATAATTTTAGTTTTCTTGATTAATTGCTTTCAATTTAATTTTACAAATATCATTTGTAATTGTTACATTCTTTAATGTGGGAGCAACTAACTATGCTCAAAACACAAAAATCACATTAAATTTTAATAATGTAACCATTRAAAGAGTCCTAAATGAAATTGAATTTAAGACCGAGTTTAAATTTCTTTTTAACAGAAAGGATATTGATGTTAACAAACTAGTTTCTGTAAACGTAAAAAGAGAAAAACTTAAAAACATTTTGAATAAAATGTTTATTAATATGCCCGTATCATTTGAGGTGTTAAAAAAACAAATTATAATTAAAAGTACTCCTGAAGACAAAAAGAGGAAGGCTGAAATTGATAAAATTAAGCAACAAAGAGATATAAAAGGAAAGATTATTGATGAAAGAGGTGAACCATTACCAGGAGCAACTATTCAAATAAAAGGAACTATTATTGGTACAACTTCTGATTTCGATGGAAATTACTATCTACAAAACATTCCTGCTGATGCGCTAAGTTTAATATTTTCTTATGTAGGATTTGCTGCTCAAGTTATTGAAATTTCAGATCAAACGGTTATAAATATTACGCTAAAAGATGCAGGTAATACCCTTGAGGAAATTGTTGTTGTAGGTTATACAAAACAAAAGAAAATTAACGTAACAGGAGCTGTTTCCGCTTTAAAGGGGGAGGAATTAGCGTCTAAACCAATGTCTGATGCAAGACAAGCTTTACAAGGAGTTGCTGCCGGATTAACAATTATAGATAGGGGGGGGGCTCCTGGAGAAGAAACATTAGGTTTTAAAATAAGAGGAATAGGATCTGTTTCAGCAGGCACTTCACCATTAGTTTTAATTGATGGCTTAGAATCTACATTAAGTGAAATAAACCCACATGATATTGAAAGCATTTCTATTTTAAAAGATGCTGCTTCTTCTTCARTTTATGGTTCAAGAGCAGCAAATGGAGTYGTACTTATAACCACCAAAAGAGGAACTGAAGGTGATTACAAAATAAACTATAACAGCTATTTAGGATGGCAAACTCCTGCAACACTTCCTGAATTGGTTGGAGCCGAAGACTATTTGAATTTGGTTAATGAATCTTTAATCAATGCTGGAAGACCAATAAAATATTCAGATGAATATATTCAAAACACTATCTCAGGAGTTGATCCAATTGCCTACCCATATACAAATATTTTTAAAGAGCTTTTTAATACTTCTTTTGTTCAAAACCATGCCGTTAGTATACGAGGAGGTGGAAAAAATTCTACAATTGCTCTTTCTGTTAATTATTTAGACCAGGAAGGTATGCTAAAAAATACCGGGAGTAAAAAATTAGGCACAAGGTTAAATGCCGATTACAAATTAAGTGATGCATTTACTTTGAGAACAAATCTCTACTATAACAATAGAGAAACACTAAAACCAAACAAGTATGGTGAAGCTTTAAGTGCTATGGTTGGAACTTCTCCAGTTAATATTTTAAAATATCCAAATGGAGCCTATGGATTAAACAAGGATAATTCTAATGCCTTGGCCGCATTGGAAGTAAGTGGTGAAAATCTGAAAGTAGTTGACGATTTAAGTTTAAACGTTGGTCTTGATTACAAAATCACGCAAAATTTAACATTATCAACGGATTACTCCTATTTAAAAAAGGATATAAGAATTAAAAACTTTGAGGCTTCCTACGATTTTAATGATCCTAATGATTTATCAAATATAATTTATCAATGGGGCCCAAATAAATTATTTGATAGCCGTTGGGGAGAAAAACAAACCAACTTTAAAAGTATTTTACATTATGACATTAAATTAAATGATGATCATCAAATAAATTTACTTGGAGGTATTGATATTACCGAAAACATCGCGAACTATTTATTTGGTAGCAGACAAAATATTTACAGCAACGATTCCCCTGAGCTTAATACAGGAGATCTTGAATCAAAGAACAATGGAGGGTATAGTCAAGACTGGGCATTAATGTCTTATTTAGGTCGTTTTAACTATTCCTATAAGAGTAAATACTTATTTGAAGCAAACCTAAGATACGATGGGTCTTCTCGTTTTGGAAAAGGTCATAAATGGGGCCTATTTCCTTCTTTTTCTACAGGTTGGAATATGTCTAAAGAAGATTTTATGAGTGATATTTCCTTTATTAAAAGTTTAAAATTAAGAGGGTCTTGGGGGCAACTAGGAAACCAGGATATCGGTCTCTACAGATTTTCTTCTAACATTAGCACATTTTATACCTATAGTTTTGATGATGTTGAAGTAAATGGATATTCTCAAAGTACGTATGCAAATGAAGAAATTACATGGGAAACATCTGAAATGACAAATATCGGAATTGATTTATCTTTATTTAGAGGGAAATTGGATATTACTGCAGATTGGTTTCATAAAAAAACCAAAGACATGCTGTTAAACTTACCTATATCACCACTTGTAGGTCTAGATTCTTCAGAAATTAATATAGGAAGTGTAAGCAATAAAGGATGGGAATTTGCCTTAAAGTTTAGAGATAACATCAATGATTTCAATTATAGTATTGGAGTTAATATGTCTGATGTTAAAAATGAACTAACAGATTTTGGAGGTGAAGCACCGTCAATAAGTGGTTGGACTGTAATTAAAAAAGGAGAATCGTTAAATTCTTTTTATGGGTATACTTCAGATGGTTTATTCCAAACTCAAGAGGAAATTGACAATCATCCAACACAACCTAATCATAGTAACTTAAAACCTGGAGATATTAAATTAGTTGATCAATTAACTGTTGATACAAATGGTGATGGAATTCCAGATGAGGCTGATGGGGTTATAAATGATGATGATAGATCTGTTATTGGTAGTTCAATTCCAAGATATCAATATGGATTTAATTTTTCATCGGATTATAAGAATTTTGATCTTAACCTGTTCTTCCAAGGAGTTTTGAAAGCTGAGAATTACTTTTATGGAGCACCTAATGAAGGTCCATCATATGAGATTTTTACAACAACAAGAGTTTTAGATAGATGGACTCCTGAAAACACAAATGCATCTTTTCCTAGATTAGAAGCAGCTTCAAACAAAAACAACTATTTATACAGTGATTTCTGGATTAGAGATGCAGCTTATTTAAGATTGAAAAATATTCAGGKAGGATATACTTTACCACAATATGTTGTGGATAAACTTAAAATAGATAGGTTTAGAATTTATACTGGAGCAACAAACTTATTTACTATAACTGATGTTGAATCAGGTTTAGACCCGGAAACTTATAATGGGAGACCTTCTTATTATCCTCCAACTTCAACTTATACATTAGGTGTTCAAGTTACATTTTAATGATGTCTAACCAATAAAAAAAATCAAATGAAACAATATAAAATAATATTCACTTTTCTGTTTTCTATAACCTTTTTTGCAAGTTGCAACGATTCGTTTTTAGAAAGAGAACCAAGTGATGCAATTTCAACAACAACATTTTTCCAACAAGAAAAAGATTTGGTATTTGCCGTAAATGCGGTTTATGATATTATAGCATTTAACAACTGGGGTACAAATTATGGTAGTGGTACAGACATGTTAAGAACCGAAATTATGACGGATAATGCGCTGGATCACCATTCATGGAATGATGGCTATAGATTAGGAAATGGAACAGCTTCAGCATTTGACGGGTATTCTACAGTGCGTTGGAATGAAAGATATAAAGGAATTCAAAGAGTTAATAGGATTCTAGAAGGTGTTGATGGTATAGAAGACATAGATGAAAGCTATAAAAATCAATTACTTGCAGAAGTAATTACATTAAGAGCTTACTTTTATTTTGACTTGGTCTATTTATTTGGAGATGTACCATTTTTAACAAGTAGTATTTCTCCTGATGATGTTAGCCCGGCAGTGGATGAAGAAGGAAATTTTACGGCTGCCGAATTAGCAAAACGAATAGACAAAAATAGTGTTCTGGATGCTCTTATTACCGATTTAGATAAAATAACGTTGAATTTACCTTTAGTGGCAGATGAAAAAGGGCGAGTAACTAGGGGAACAGCGCTATTTTTAAAAGCTAAAATTCTTTTATTTCAAGAAAAATGGGAAGCTTCAGCCCAGGCTTCTAAAAGTTTGATGGATTTAGGTGTTTATTCCTTGCATAATACCTATGCAGATTTATTCAATTATGAAGGAATAGGAAATAATGAAGTGATTTTAGATGTTCAAGTGAAGCAAGATGTAGACGAAGGTGAATTTTATACTAAAAATTTCGGTCCAAATTCTGTAGGAGGATGGAGTAGTTCATGCCCGCTACAATCATTAGTTGACTCTTATGAATGCACTGATGGTCTTACTATTAATGATTCTCCATTATATGATCCAAACAATCCATACGATAACAGAGATCCTAGACTAAAATATACAATCTTATATCCGGGACACGATTGGAGAGGTGGCGTTTTTAATTCTATTCCAGGAGCTACATACCCAGGTGAAAATATTATTCCTGGAGATGTACTTGGTGATGGAACTGGTGGAGAATGGAATAAAACTGCTACTGGTTATAACTGGTTAAAATACATGTCTAATAAAGACGTAGACGATTCTAATTTTTGGGATGGTGGAGTACATTTAATGTTAATGAGATATTCTGAAGCCCTGTTAATGTATGCTGAAGCTAAAATTGAAGCAGGGTCTATTGATCAAACAGTTTACAATGCCATAAATCAAATAAGACAAAGATCAGACGTTAACATGCCTTCTATACCAATGGGACTTTCTCAAGATGAATTGAGAATCGTTGTTAGAAGAGAAAGAAGAATTGAATTAGCCTTTGAGGGACAACGTTTATTTGACATCAGACGTTGGGATATAGCAAAAGATGTAATGCCTGGAGTTCCTACAGGATTGACATACAAAGATGAAAATAATAATGATGTCACCTTCACTTGGGGAGAACGATTTTTTGATCCAAACAAACACAATTTATGGCCAATACCACAAGAAGAGGTAGACCTTTCGCATATTGAACAAAACCCTGGTTGGTAAGGTATAAATAAAACAATTTTTTGAGTTAATTGAGTTGAATGAGATTTTAAGTGCTTTATCAGAAAACGATAAGGCACTCTAAATCAGATTTTATATACAACCAATTTAATAATAATCATAAATCACAATGCTATACAAAACAATACAAATCAAACACTTACTACTTTATATTTTTATACAGTCCTTTGTTTTTAACGCTCAGGCACAAAAAACTATTTTTCCAGGGGCTGATGAAAATACTCCTTCAAAAGCACAATTTTTCACATGGATTAACAATACAAATGAAGGTACAACTGAAGAGCAAACCCAAATTAATTTAAACTTCTTCAAATGGTTGAAGGATGAATATGGAATGCAGTTAGATATTTATGCATTTGATGCCGGAGCAATCGATGGAAAAAGATTCTATGGGAGTGTGAAATCAAATCGATTTAAAAAGCAGTTTCCATACAGCTTTGATTCAATTTTTAATACGGCAAATAAACTAGGTATTAGACTTGGTGTTTGGGGTGGTCCCGATGGCTTTGGGAATACCTATTCTGAAGAAAAAGAACGTACAGATCAAATGGTAGAATTATGTAGCAAATATGATTTTGCCTTATTTAAATTTGATGCTGTTTGCGGTCCTTTAAGACCGGAAAAAGAAGATGCATTTATTAATATGATGCAACAATGTAGAGTGCATAGCCCAGATTTAATACTGCTTAATCATAGATTGGGTTTAAAAAAATCCAAACCTTATGCCACCACTTTTTTATGGGGAGGAGCTGAAACCTACATAGATGTTTTTATGACAAATAATGTAACAGCTCCGCATCACAGAGCAGCTGCATTATCAAGAGGGTTAGTCCCAGAACTTCAAAGACTAACTGAAGATCATGGCGTGTGTATTTCATCTTGTTTAGATTACTGGGATGATGATTTAATATTACAAGCTTTCAATAGAAGTTTAATTCTATCACCAGAGATTTATGGAAACCCTTGGCTATTGAGAGATGAAGAATTTTCAAAGCTAGCTAGAATATACAATCTTCATAAAAAGCATGGAAAAATACTTGTTAAAGGATTAATACTACCAGAAAATAAATATGGAAAGGATGCCGTCTCTAGAGGAGATTCTAAATCAAGGTTTATCACTTTAAAAAATATGAGTTGGAATGAAGTAAAATATCAAATTACTTTAAATGAAGAATTAGGTATTTCCGACTTTAAAAACGTGAAATTAATTCAAATTCATCCTTTTGAAAAATTAATCGGAACTTTTAAGTATAACGAAACTGTTGATGTAAAAGTAGATTCTTATAGATCGGCGCTTTTTATGGTAACCACTGAAGATTATAATGAACCATTGATAGAAGGTTCCGAATTTAATTTAATTAGAAACATTAAGAACAAAACAGTTCTTATCGATATTATAGGAGATCCAGGTACTAATACAACAATAAAATTGGCCAATCCTGAAAAATATAAGACCGCAATTCTCAATAATAAACCATCAAAAAAATTAATAAAAGGGAGTGGTCAAAAAGTGAAATTTCCAGGTTTAAAATTATCATTAAAAACTCATAGAAAAATTGCAAATTTAACGGAGGTTTCCATTCCTAAAGATGCCTCTTCTTTATATGAAGCTACTGTTTATTCAGCGGATAATAATGCACTAGAAGTTAGGTCGCTTTATAGATCTGGAGCAACTAAAATTCCTGAAGTAAAAGCAGCAAGAGATGCCTTCTTTAACCAACAAACTTTTATAGATAGAGGAATATGGGATAAAAATTTGTTCGATTCCAATTTAAAAACAGGGTTCTGGCAATCAAAAAAATACGGTATAGATCAAAGTGTTAAAGGAGGAGCCTTTAGACTAGACTTAGGAGAAATAATAGCTGTTGACAATATTGTAATTACAGTTCCTGATAACTTTTCTTTACAACCTTTATTAGCCGAAGAAGGTAATTATGTTGAAGTTTCAACAGATTTAAAAACATGGAAAACTCTAACCTACTTAGCTAATAAAGAATCAATTATAGAAATAAATAGTGAAATTAGATATTTGAGATTCCAAAAACATCCACAGCAAATTGTTGAAATTAAAGGATATAAGAATGAAAAATCACTAGATAATTCTAAATGGCGAGCTTCAAATCTATTTGCACATTCAGACAACATGGAATGCGTAAAAAGTTGGAAAGCAACCTTTAAACTAAATGAAATTCCTAAAAACAGTTATTTAAGTATCGCTTTAAATGGGAAACACGGAGTAGAAGGAGCTTACGTCGCTGCAAAAATTGATAATCAACTTGTAGGAGCACCAGATAGAGCTTCATCATATCCATCAAATACCTGGGAATATATTAATGCAAGAAAAGATTCTAACTATACCTATTATATTCCATTAAATATATCTTATTTAAATAAGGAAATTGAAGTATACGTTTTAGGGTATGATAAAGAGAATACAAATATTAAACCTGAAGTTTGGATTTCATCATTTGATAAATCAAAAGAAAAAAYACGCCTTGAACTTCAATTAAAATAATTATTCATTATGAAAATTAAAATTACCTTACTTTCCTTTTTAATTCCGTTATTGGTATTAGCACAGGATAAATCAAAAGCCTACAAAGTTGTATCACCAAACAAGCAAATTGAGTTCAAGTTAGAGCTGACGAATAAAACTTTAATTTCAATTAGAAATAGAGGAGAGGTACTTTTAGAGCCCTCAGAAATAGCTATGGATTTAAACTTTGAGATTATTGGTAAAAACCCTAAAGTGAGAAAAATCAAGAGAAAATCTATTTCTGAAAATTTAACTCCTGTTATAAAATTAAAAGAGGCTTCCGTTTCAAACAATTACAATGAATTAATTATATATTTTAGAGGGAACTATTCGATCTCATTAAGGGCTTTTAATGAAGGTGTTGCCTATAGATTTAATACTAGTTTTAAAAATGATATTGTTGTGAATTCTGAAACTGGTGAATATACTTTTCCAGAAAATCATAATCTATGGTGGGGTAAAGAAACAAAGTTTCAATCACACAATCAGGTATTTTACGATTACAAATCATTGGAACAAACTAAAAAATCTGATTTAGCTAGTTTACCTCTTATAATAAATGCTAAAAATGATTTAAAAATTGTTATTACTGAAACTGATTTAAATAACTATCCAGGAATGTGGTTGAGAGGTACTTCTAGTAAAGTCATATCTAGAGTATCACCAAAATTCCCAAAAACAATA
>JAESUW010000002.1 GCA_016760525.1 Labilibaculum sp. | reverse complement strand
AACTACTTCCTGATTTTTCATTAATTCGCCATGTGCAATTGGGGAATACGCTTCAACAAGAATCTCTTTATCTTGTGAATATTGAATAAGTTCCGCAGGTGTATTACTAATGTGCGTCAAAATCTGGTTGACCATTGGTTTTACAGTACAAGTTCTAAGAATATTGTCAAGGTCTTCTTTTTCAAAATTAGAAACACCAATAGCTCTTAGTTTACCAGCTTTATAGGCATCTTCAAGTGCTCGCCATGCTTCACGGTTGCCGTCAAAATACCTATTATCTCCACGGAACTTCATCCAAGGTTGCGGACTATGTATAATCATCATATCAATATAATCCTGCCCTAAAGTTTTTAAAGACTTATCTATTCCGGCAACGGCCTTTTTGTAAGATTTTGCTTCTGCTGCGAGTTTGGTTGTCACAAACATTTCGGCTCTTGGAATTCCACATATTTTGATTCCTTCACCAACTCCATGTTCATTTCGGTAAGCCTGTGCAGTATCAATGTGACGATAACCAATTTTTGCAGCTTCATTAACAACCTGTGCAACATCTTTATCACTAATAAACCAGGTACCAAGTCCTAATTTAGGAATCTCAACACCATTTGAAAGCGTGTATTTTTCTTTTAATAATTTCATGATTTCTTTGTTAATTGATTTAACACTGCAAAACTAAATAGTACAAGCAGTAAGGTGTTAACCACAATTACTGAATTACTTACCATGTTTACTGATGCTTGATTTTAATGCCATGTTTAACCAGTTCTCAACTTCTGCATTCTGATTATTTACAACATTTCCATTGATTGATAAAGCATTTAGAACTTCAGTTTTCGGGCATTGTTTTTCAATATTGTAAACGCTTTTGCCAATTCCTCCGCCACCGTGGGTGCAGAAAGGAATGATTGTTTTTACTTCAATCATCATTGTGTCATTATTTTGTAGTACAAAAATCGATAGAACGGATAAAGAAAAGATACCCAAATTACGGAGGCATTTACCATTTTTACGTAATCGTATTTTATGACTATATTTTTAAATATTAGATGATTACTTTTGTATGATAAATTATAAAGTAAGTGTGTTATGAGTGACATTATTAAAATAAATTCGGTTACCGAATACAACAATATGGCTGGTCAGGAGACCTTGCATCCTTTAGTGAGTATTATTGATTTTGCTAAGGTTAAACCATTTACATTCAAAAAAACTCAGATTAACCTTTATGCTATTTTTCTCAAGGACATCAAATGTGGTAATATAACTTACGGGATAAACAACTATGACTATGAAGAAGGCACTTTGATTTTCATTTCTCCGAGTCAGGTTTTTGGAATCGACAGTAACGGTGAAAAACGACAGGCAGCCGGTAATGCTATTATATTTCATCCTGACCTAATACATGGCACTTCATTAGGTAAAAATATCAAAGATTACACGTTTTTCTCCTATGAAGTACATGAAGCTCTCCATCTTTCAGCAAGGGAACGGGATCTGATTAATGATATTATTGAAAAAATCAGGTATGAATTAGAATATCCAATTGATGCACACAGCAAAACACTAATTGTATCGTATATTGAGCTATTTCTGAATTATAGCAAACGCTTTTACGAACGTCAGTTCAATACACGTAGCCATGTTAATAAAGATTTACTCTCACGTTTTGAAAAAGTATTGGATGAATACTTTGCATCGGATAAACCACTTGTAATTGGCTCTCCAACAGTAAGTTATTGTGCCGAAAAATTATTCTTATCTCCCAATTATTTAGGAGATTTATTAAAAAAGGAGACTGGTAAATCGGCATTGGAACATATTCAACTAAAAATGATTAATGTTGCCAAAGAAAAAATCTTTGACACCAGTAAATCCATCAGCGATATTGCTTATGAATTGGGCTTTAAGTATCCACAACATTTTACCCGGATGTTTAAAAAAGAAGTAGGTTATACTCCAAATGAATATAGGTCATTGAATTAATCACAAACCTATCAACGAAGCAGGTACGGAGGCAAGAAAGCAAGTGTTTGGCAGCCGAAGCGAAGCTTGCAGGGAAGGGCTGACAAACTGTTGCTTTGTGCGCTGGCAATTAATCCAGTTTAATTTTCAATTTTCTGTAAGTTGTCAATGTGCAGTGTCGCTTTTTTGGCTTGGCGCTAACGGTCTTGTATAAGAATAGTGCGGTTTTGTATGCAAGGATTTTCCGAAGGAAAATCAGAAGCTAGCAAAAGCGCACTAACTCTTGATTAAGCACTAAACTACGCATTATTTTTATACGGTGTTACAGGTAGTGTTTTTGTCAGTCAGTTGTATTCCTTTGTTACCAAGGAATTTCGCCTGTTTCGGGATTTGTTTCTTCGCAGAAAAATTTTCCTGTTACATTGTCATTACCAATAACAGCGTATTTCACAATTCGTTTTCCTGCGTCTTCCACTGTTCCTGTTCCACGATTGTGGTTGAAGTCCGTTTTTGTGAAGCCCGGACTTACCGCATTAATTTTGAAATTAGTGTCCCGAAGTTCATACGCCAAATTCACGGTGTACATATTGAGTGCTGCTTTTGACGACAAATAAACTGCTCCTTTGTGGTTGTAATACTTGTAAGTTGGGTCGCTGTGTAAAGTAATAGAACCTTGACTTGAACTTACCATTACAATTCGTGGCTCATCCGATTTTTTAAGTAAATCCAAAAACGCTTGCGTAACTCTTATTACTCCGTAAACATTGATGTCGTAAACTTCTTTGAAAACATCAATACTTGTGTGTTCGGCAGTTTGCGGAATGAGATTTCCGTTTTCGTCAAACTTTACACCTGAAATACCAGAGTTGTTGATAAGCACATCTAAAACTTTTACTTTTTTACCAATTTCTGCACGGGCATTTTTTACTGAATTATCGTTGGTCACGTCAATTTGAATAGCTTCTACATTGGTCAATCCTTCGGATTTTAGTTGTTCTACGGCTTTTTGTCCGTTTTCCAAATTTCGGCTACCGAGATAAGTATAATAACCTTGTTGTAATAATTGTCTTGTCGTTTCCAAGCCAATACTTTTGTTCGCTCCTGTTATGAATGCTGTTTTCATTTTTTGTTGATTTAAAATTAATACTGCAAAGTTGCTTTAATCTAAAATGAAAACATTTACCATTTGGTAAAAAGTGATTTATCGGATATTTTTCCTTATTCTGCTTAATGATTGCTGTGTAATCCCCAAGTAAGAAGCGATGTATGATAGTGGAATACGATTTGTTAAATTGGGATAATTTTCTAAAAATTCAAGATAACGTGTAGTTGCATCTTCAGAAACTAACGAACTTCTTCTGTCTAATTTTTCTCTCATTCCTTTTTGGAATATCTTATGTACAATCTTGTCCCAATCAATAATTGTGTCAGAGAGTTCATCCCAATCTTTTTTGGAAAAAATAATCAATTTACAATCTGTAACTGCTTGAATGTATTCAGTCAATGGTTCGTCTTTATATGGATTTGAAAACAAGTGGTTTTCGTCAATAAAATACTTTGTGATTTCATCACCTTTTTTATTGTAATAATAGATACGCAAAATACCTTCTAAAATAAAAACAACTTGGTTAAATGTGCTTCCTGCTTCTGCAAAATAGTCGTCTTTGCGAAGTTCAGTTTCGGTTGCTTTGTTTAAAATCAGTTCGATTTGCTGTTTGTTCAAGTTGCCAAACTGCAATATATGTTCTATCAGTTCTTTCATTAACGCAAAGTTAGTAATTGTTCAGGTGAATGGATTTACCATTTGGTAAAAAGTCTGCTCGTTCGTTTTACATTGCCTGTAACGTTAAGTATAAGAAACGTAAGTGATTTCGAAGCACTTACCTGTCAATTTACACTGAGCCAAATTTGCGATTAGACACAAATTTAATGGTTTAAAACAAACCGTCAAATCGCAGATTTGGCGGAGCTGATTAAATGCTCTAAAGCTCCGTAAACCACTGAACCACTTATGTTTTTTATACATTGTGTGTGCCTTGAATGGTAAATTTAGTAAAAGTTCTTTTATAATGTTAAGTTTTATAGAAGAAAGTCCAGAGGGTGCAAGTCCCTTATGCACTAGGGTGACTCCTGGAAGCATTAGCAAGTGGCAAGGTGGTTTAGGGCGACCTATGCACTGAAGTAAGCCAAACGGCAAAAGTCTGAACTGACGAACAGGAACGTGATATGAGGCATAATTATCTGGGTAAGTAAGCACATCATTGCAAAGCCCAATGAGTACCAAAAGGATATTTATGTAGATCACGCAGGATTAGATGGAAGGACATTTACCTTACCAAGGGAGATCTCGTCAACCACGAGTTGGTTATGATGAGAAGTCAGCCGAAGCCATAGTAGCTGTAAGACCATGAGCCACAAATAGAGATTGTGGAGGACTCACAGAGCAGTGAAGGGCTGAACGTTAAGTTGTTCTAAATGTTGCAAAGAAGCTGTTGTTTACAACTCTAGCTTTGTATTAAGCGGAACAGGGAAAAGAAAAAGTAAACAAAAATGATTGAACAAGTACTAACGGGAAAGAACCTGCTTCGAGCTATGTATCAAGTCCAAAAGAACCACGGTTCGGCAGGAGTTGACCATATGCCCGTAACCAAACTTTCAGATCTGATGTCGATTAATCGGGAAGAGCTGACAGCAAAGGTTTTCTCAGGGGAGTATTTTCCACAAGCCATTTTAGGAGTAAAGATTCCAAAAGGAAACGGGGAGATGCGCTTATTGGGCATTCCCACCGTAACCGACCGATTTCTTCAACAAGCGGTTTTACAGATTATCACGGCAAAGTTCGAGTTCGAATTTTCGGACTTTAGCTTTGGGTTCAGACCGAACCGAAGCTTACATCAGGCAGTAATAAAAGCTCAAAGTTATATCAACGATGGCTATCAGCATATCGTAGATATTGATTTGAAGACTTTCTTTGATGAAGTAGATCATTGCTATTTACTTCAACTGCTTTATCGCAAGATCAAATGCCGAGAAACGATGCGCCTGATTCGCAAATGGCTACGAGCCCCGATTTTAATCGACGGCAGGTTGGTCAAACGCAGAAAGGGCGTTCCGCAGGGAAGTCCATTAAGTCCTTTACTGTCCAATATCATGTTACATGAGTTGGATAAGGAACTGGAAAAACAGGGATTGAAATTCATCCGTTACGCCGACGATTTTAGTATTTATACCAAATCGAAAGCTACTGCCCAAAGAGTTGGCAACAAGGTTTACAAGTTTTTACGAAATAAACTCAAGTTGACAATTAATCGGGAAAAGAGTGGTATTCGGCGCCCTGTTCATTTTACAGTTTTAGGTTTTGGCTTTGTGCCGACCTACAAGAAAGGTGAACGTGGCAAGTACCAATTGGTAGTATCAGAAAAGAGTTGGAAGAAGCTGAAACAAAAGCTAAAAACCATCACCCGAAAAACGACACCCATGAGTTTTGATGAGCGTATCCAAAAACTAAATGAGGTTCAAAGAGGCTGGGTAAATGCTTTCCGTATGGCAAGTATTTTAAACAAACTCCAAAACCTTGATGGTTGGATTCGTAACAGACTTAGATATTGCATTTGGTCCCGATCCTCGGGAGAAAAAGTCTGAACGAAAAAGGAAAAACCTAATTCGATTGGGAATTGAACAAGGTCAAGCCTATGCGTGGTCTCGTTCATGTAATGAGGAACGAATTTATGAATGCCCGTAAAAATAAGTATTTTATGAATCATGGGTGGCTGGGCTCCGGCGAAGCCTTCTCGAATACCTTAAAGTAAAATTGTTTTATGAGTCATTGCTCAGAGTCCAATTTTGGGAACTACCATTACTCTTGATCATTTGAAAAGCGCAGTTATGAATCTATGCTCGAGATTTACAAACGAACCACGCCTGTAAGACGTGATTCTCTATTCCCCATAACTTAATCCCGATTCCTCGGGACCATATACGAGAACCGTACGCTGGGTGGTGTGAGAGGCGCATTCCGTCGGTTAATTACCGGCGGAACCGTCTACTCGATTGTGTGTTGTGCTTTATTCCTCAATAATTTTATTTAGATACGTTAATAACCAAATTGTTATTCCTGTTTTTACTTTTAGACTTCTCACTTGATTTTCTGTAATTCCAATATCTGGCTGATGAACATTACAGAGCACAGAATAACAGTCACAAACATATTGAATTTCATTTTTTGTAAAGTCTTCTAACATTCCAAAGTCAACCTTAGACGTAAAATACTCAATTTTATGTTCTCTTTTTATTTTAACAAATTCTAATCTCTGTTTACCCAAATGGTATTTTTTGAATTTGGTCTCAAACATTTTGGCATCCTTTAATTCTTCGATTGGTGCAAGTTTTTCGTCAATTAAATACTCTAAAATTGTTCGAAGTGATATTAAACAGTGTCGTAATTTATCTGGGTTTGACTCAGATTCTAAGACTTGATTAGCACCTAACCATAATTTGTCAATTCCCAATTCTTCTAAATACGGAAGAAGGTTTTCATTTAATAATTCCTCTTTCTCTTTAATATATTCATCTTCCAAATCAGAAGTTAATGATGCTTTGAATTCTTCAGCAGATTTAAAATTTAAAATTTCAAGGTCGCTTATAAATGCAAATTGTAATTCAGGATTATTTTGAATCTGTTCTCCAGTTTTTGAAAACCATTTGAGTGTTTCAAGTAATTCAGAATTTATAAAACCAAATTTCGGCAAATCAAATTCAGGCAAATCAAATTCAGGGATATTTAATTTAAATATTTCTAAATCCGGAATATCAAATTTTGGTATTTCAATAGTTGGAATAGTCGGAAAACTCGACATAATCCGTTTATGAGTTTCAATCATAGAAAGTACACCGTCTGGAATATAATTCATTTTGTCAGCCAATTTTGATAATTCACTTAGTTTTGAATTGTGTCCTACAATTTTATCTGTGTTTTTCATTTATGCAGAAGGTTTTTTTAGCATTACACACAATGGTTTGTGTATGTGGAGTGCGGGAATGAAAGTGATGAACTCTCAAGCTCGCACGGAGCCAATTCGTTTATTCAATATTACAAATTTTTCGTCAATCGTCAAAGACGAATTGGCGGTGTTACAACAACGAACCGCAGCCCGAAAACCCGCATTACATATGACACTTTGTTAGCGTTTCGTGCTTTATTCCTCAATTCGTGTGTCGGGACAGGCAAGCTCTTTGGCTGGTTTTGGTTGTGCGATAGCCTGTGCGACCAGCTAATGTGCTTGACTGTGATATGGCTAATCAGCTCTTTGTTTACTTGCATCTTTTAATTTTCTGAAAAATTCAATCCTTTTTAGGTAATCATATGAACCAACCAAATAAAAATAGTCAATTGATCTAGAGAGTGCTACATTTAATCTTCTTGTGTCAGAAAAGAAGCGTATTGAACCATGATTTCGAGTCACTGAGAAAAATACAATCCTTGCTTCTCTGCCTTGAAACGCATCAACGGTATCTATTTGAATGTTTTTAAATTTTGAATTTTCCAAAACAGAAATCAAATGATATTTCTGGGCTTTATAAGGAGTAATTATTGCTATTTGAGTATCTGGAGGAAATTCTTCTTCTAATATTTCCAACTGATTTTTTATAAGATTTGCTTCAAAATAATTCTTTAAAATACCACCTTGTGATGTGTTTTTTACGGGAACCCTAACTGAAACACTGGAATCTAACCATTTAATAGAATGGGGATTACTTACATTTCTTCCATTTAACAACATTTTATCATAAAACTGATGTGAGATTAGGGTACCAATTTCATTTGTCATCCTGTATTGTGTATTGAGAAATGCCTTCATATTTTCGGGACATGCTTCATATAATTTATCAACTAAATTATTATTCATCAGTTCGTCTGAGTCTATTCCCATAGATTCCGTAATTTCAATTTCTTCTTTACAAAATACAGGAGGTAGTTGTTTTGGATCACCAACAAGTATTACTTTTTTTGCATTTGATGAAGCAATGAAGATTTCTGGTAAGGTTGCTTTTGAGACTTCATCAATAATAACCAGATCCCATGGTTTATCTCCGAATTCCAAATAAAAACGCCCTAAATGATTACAAGTGATTCCTAACACTGATATATTCTCCAAAATTATCTTATGAATCCATTTTGTTTTAATATAATCTTCCGGATCATCTTCATCAATTAAAGAATCCAATTCAAGAATTTTGATGATCTCATATGATAATTCTCTATAATTAGTGGATAAATATTCTTCATATTCTTTTATGTATGATTTAAATTCAAATACATCGAATTTTGAAGATGAATATTTGAAATGCGGATAGCGAAGTATTTTATGTTTTTCTCCATCAATTATTTCAATAATTTTCTCTAGAGCATTGTCAACGGCCACATGGGTCTCTGAAACTATTGCAATCCTCGCATCATTATCTTTTGCTAATACCTGTGCTGTTATTTCTGCAATTACAGAAGTTTTACCTGTACCTGGAGGGCCTTGAATTAAAAATAGATTCTCGCTCTGTAATGCTTTTTTAATGGCAATTTTCCCACTATTTTCTGTGGAAGTATTAAAATGACTAATGAAAAACTTTGAAATATTAGTGGGCACATTAGATCCATTTTCAATAACTGGTATATACTGATGGTTATTATTATATATATCTAAAAACAACTTGAATAAAGATATATTAAAGGGCGCTGCATTTAAAATATCTGACATAACTTGAAGTTGCCTTTGATATTTTATTTTTAGACCAAACTCAACATTCTCCTTATTTATAAGTTCTTTAAGAAAATTACTCCAGATCGATAAATATTCTTTATATGAATTATTTTCCATTTCTTAAATTAATTAAGTTAACTAATTGCTTCGGGTGATTCATATCTAGATTCTCAAATAATTCCTTAATTTGATTTCGTTTATCATTAAAATCATTGTTTGTTCTCATTATGGTCATTATTGAACTGAGATTATCTCGAATGAGATAGTAGTCATCTGTAAAACTTAAGCAACCAAATACATCATCAATTTCAATAATTGAGTTTTCAATAAGATCTGATAGTGTTAGGGTTAATCTATACTGAGGAATTATGTAAAGTATGTTTTTGATTTCATTGGGATAAACAAAATTGAACTCAATACATTTCATTAATGCCTTATGTAAAGGAGTAATTCTATCGTTGCGGAATATTTCTAACCAATTATCCTTGCTCATATTATACGTTTTTGTTTCTTCTTAAAGTTGGTAATCTTGTTGGGGCATATGTGTCAACACTGGAAATTTCCTCATTTAAAGAATTAAATAGAAAAACGATATTAGCTGGTTTGAATGGATAAACGGATTTGTTCAATAAACCAAGTAGATTTTTTTTCTGAAGAATTAATTCTTTAATATTTTTATTGATTTCTGAGTATTTATCGGAAAATTCAATTTGGAATACTTTGATTCTTTGAAACTCTCCATTGTAATAATTTCTTGAGCTTTCCAATCTTAAAAGTTCATCCTTTACGGTTGATAAATCTTGTTTTTTTCTTGTTAATTTCAATTTGATATTTTCAATATCTGAATAATCTTGTGATATTTTACAATACGATATACTATCGTATAGTTTCTGAATTTCAGATTTAATCAGATGTTTTTCTTCTTTAATTTCATTAATATCAAATCTAATATCCCTTTGCCTGCTAATTATATCTGTTCTATCATCTTTTAGTTTGCTTTGCTTTATTCTAATGTCTTTTAATGATCTATTTATATTCTCTTTTTCTGATAAAATATCTTCACAAAGTGATTCTGTAT
>JAESUW010000145.1 GCA_016760525.1 Labilibaculum sp. | reverse complement strand
AGGATCTTCAAAAAACAACAATATTAAAGTAATTTCACCGCTAGAATTTCTAGACGTAAATTACCCTGACAGTGAAGTGAATAAGGGAAAATCAAAAGACTTAGAGGAATTTGATTTTGAAACAATCGTAAATGAAATTTTTAAACCTATTGCCAATTTAATTAGAATTAAAGCGCAGCTATAATGGAGATAGATATCACTAGTGAGGTCGCACTTAAAAACTCGATTTTTAGAATTGGATATATTTTCTCGGTTGACGGTCGCGAAGTAAGAATTAAGGTTGATAAGTCGAAGAATGCATCACACTTACTTTTTCAAGGAGATTTAATCAAGAATGTATCTGTTGGTAGCTATTTGAAAATTGCAAAAGGGTATATGTCTATAATTGGAAAAGTTGAAGGCGAATATGTAAAGGAAGAGCGCGTTTTCAACCAAGAGTATAATAAAGCGGAAGATAAGATAGATCGTGTTTTGATCATTAAACTTTTAGGATATATTGAATCCGGAAAATTTAAGAGAGGAATTAAGGAACTTCCTTTAATAGGAAATGAATGTTATTTGATTGATAAGGTAGAGTTTGAAAGGATTCATGAATTTGTAAAGGAAGATGATATTTCTTTGAAAATAGGAACATTGAATTTAGAACCGTCGCAAGATATTAAAGTTGGAATAAATGGTTTGTTTGCTAGCCATATTGGTGTTTTCGGTAATACTGGTAGTGGAAAGTCTTATACCTTAGCAAAGATATATAGAGAGTTGTTTCTTGAGGCTGGGAAATTGAATTCATTTAAAGATAATGCTAAGTTTATATTATTCGATTTTAATGGTGAATACAATAAAGATGATGCAATAATATCTGATAAAAAGGTTTATAATCTGTCAACTCACAGCGATAAAGATAAAATACCTTTCACTGAAAAAGACATTCTTAATGTTGAGCTTATTTCTATAATGGCAAATGCAACTGAAAAAACTCAACAACCTTTTATTAAGAGAGCTATTTCCTATTACAAGAATGTATATAATGGAGATGATAATCTTAGTTATTTTAAAAATATATTAAAAAGTCGTTTAATAGCAATATATCAGATGTCTGATAAGGTGAAGTGCGATTTATTACTAGATTATCTTATAAGTATTCTTCCAGAAATAATTACAAATAATGGTTTCTCTGAGTCTCTGAAAAGTGATGTTAGCTGGCAAGGGGTCAGTAAGGGGTATTATTTAAGTCCTTGGGAGTATCCTTTCAATATTTTTAGTAAGGATGAATTAAAGATTAAAGAAACTATACTTTACAATCATATTGACTCTTTTAAATTTAGTAAAAGTTTAATTGATCGACTTATTGCCTTTTTACATCTTCAATTAATTGAAGATGTTTTGGGAAATAGAGCACAAAATGAACATATTGCACCAGCAATAAACAAACTTAAAAGTTTTAAAAAAGATATTGATAAAATCATTGACACAGAATCTGGGGATGATTTTTGGGCGAATAAAAATTTTGTGGTGATTAACATGAATGAGGCAAATATTAATATGAAAAAGATGATTCCACTTCTTTTGTCTCATAAAGTTTATAGCGAACATAAAGCACATAAGAAGGGAGTCAAGTCTCTGAATATAATTATCGACGAAGCTCATAACATATTATCATATACATCCCAAAGAGAAAGTGAGACATGGAAGGATTACCGACTTGAAACATTTGAAGAAATAATAAAAGAAGGTCGTAAATTTGGTGTATTCTTAACGATAGCAAGCCAACGCCCTTCAGACATCTCTTCCACTATTATTTCGCAGCTACACAACTATTTTATTCATCGTTTAATAAATGATAAAGATTTACAGATGGTTGAGAGTACTATTTCATATTTAGACAAGACTTCAGCAGAAATGCTACCAATACTTCCAACTGGAGCTTGTGTATTAGCTGGGCAATTGGCTACAATTCCAGTTGTTGTTAAAATTGATGAATTTAGCAGTAAGGAAAATGAACCAGATAATAAAACATTTGAGCTAGTGAAGATATGGGAAAGAAAAAAGTGAATATAATAAAAGAACCAGAATTGAACTAATATAAAGCACGAAAGTACAATTGAGTAGCTACCGCTAGACCATTAGTCTAGTGGAGAACCTCTCCCACCTCTGCACGTACGGGTCTCGTACACAATCCTGATCTTCGAAATTAAGTTGCAGGAATAAATATCAAGCATAGCTACGCTTTTCAACCGATCAAAAACCCAAAAAAGCTAATCACAACTTTTATTTCAACAAGCCCCCTTTAAATCTTAATTGTTTCAGACATTCATCAAGAGGTTTAGGCCATCAACCATTTTCTCCTTATCAAATGTATATAATATAGGAGGGTTATGTGGACTTGTATTTCCTCTTTCATCTAATTGTATCAATACACCGGTAGATAATACTTTTCGTTGAAAATTACGCCTGTCTAAGCTTTTATCCCAAAAAGTTTCATATATCTTTCTTAAATCACTCATTGTAAATTTCTCGGGGAGTAATTTATACGCTACAAGAAGAATTGAGACCATAGATCTTATCATCTCAAGTGCGGTTTTTATTATATTTTCATGATCGGAATAAAGATCAGGCAGTTTGTCGATAGTAAACCATTTGGCTGTGTCTTCTTTTACTGAGACTAAATTAACATCATCATATTTTACAAAAGCATAGTAGCCCAAACTTATAAATCTTTGCAAAAACCATTTTTTGATATCTTCTTCATATTCCTCTTTACAAACATCGTTCTCTATGAACTCACGGTTTTGATCCATTTTTGTTCTGTTCGGATCGCTAAACAAATAAAATTGTTTCAAATATATTCCGCTTAGTCCGGTACGGGCTGACAAGATTCTCGTAGCTGCTTCATCGGAGCTTTCATCTTTCAGCATAAAACCGCCCGGTAATTGCCAATATTTACTGATGTTGAATTTATTTAAAAGAACACAAAGCTTCTTTTTATGAAAGCTTAGTATAACACAATCGATAGAAAATCCGGGGTGAATATTATCTGATCTATATGAATAAAATACGTCTTTTCTTTTCATTTTTTTGTCCTTACTACAGCTAATGCATTTTTTACCAAAACCTATATAGAGTCTTTGTTCTGTTGTCAGGCAAAAGTATAAAAAATGGTTCTTCCTTACAACAAATCATTAGATTTAGTAAAATAATGTGAGCTGATGTAAAACTCGAACCTAAGCCTTATTTCCTGGCGGTTAATCCACCTTGCTTGAAAAGTATCAAAATTGGATTAACCTGACAGAGTTAATTCCAACAAGTTTATATTCTCAGATTAGCAAATTACCCAAAATATAACACTTGCCTTAATTTTTATTTACTCATTGATTTTTTTCACTCATACGTAATATGTTTTAAAACACGTATGCGTTATTTTGACGCACGTGTGTTTTTTTATCGAAAACCTTTCCGTATCATTGCGTCTATATGACGCAGGTTTGAAATTTGTAACTATAAAACAAACATTAATTATAACGAAGCAAAAATTGAAATAATCAATTTTTATTACTCAAAATTTATGCAAATGAAAAATTATTTTTATTCAATAGTAGTATTGTCTTTCAGTTCAATATCAATCCGCAAACGAGTGAAATGAAAAGAACATAACCAGTCAGTATTTTATATACCTAAATCAATATTAACCAATTTTAAAAATAGTACCATTATGAAAAAAAAATTATCAGTAGTATTTGTTATTGCTATGTTGTGGTTCTCGTGTTGTGAAGCGCAAAATGAGAATAACGATTGTACTTTAGTGAAAAATGAGAATGGGCTTATTCTCGGTTATTCTCCTTTATCGGGAGTGAAAATACTAACGATAAGTGGGCTTAAATTTAAAGACCTGAATAAAAACGAACAATTGGATAAGTATGAAGATTGGCGTTTACCTGCAAACGAGCGGGCAAAAGATTTAGCTCAAAAAATGAGCGTAGAAGAAATTGCGGGTTTAATGCTTTATAGTGGGCATCAAACAATACCTGCAAACGAAGTAGGCTTTTCTTCCGGAACTTACAGAGGAAAACCATTCTCACAAAGTGGTGCAAATCCTTGGGATTTGTCTGATACTCAACGGAAATTCCTCAAAGATGATAACCTTCGGCATGTCTTACTTGTTGGTGTTCAAAGTCCTGAAGTAGCAGCGAAATGGAACAATACAATGCAGGCTTATGTCGAAGGCATAGGCTTGGGAATTCCAGCTAATAACAGTTCGGATCCTCGCCATTCAGGACAAGTTGCCGGTTCTATAGTGGCCGAGTTTAATGCCGGTGCTGGTGGCGAAATATCTGTATGGCCCGATGGATTAGGTATGGCAGCTACGTTTGATCCCGAACTGGTTCGTCAATTCGGAGATATTGCCGCACAAGAATACCGTGCTTTAGGAATAACAACTGCCCTGTCTCCTCAGATCGACCTGGCAACCGATCCCCGTTGGTATCGCTCATCAATGACATTCGGCGAAAGTCCCGCCCTTACTACAGATATGACACGTGCATATATTGATGGTTTTCAAACTTCTTTTGGGAAGGATGAAATTGCTGATGGTTGGGGCTACAAAAGTGTAAACACAATGGCAAAACACTGGCCTGGTGGAGGTACCGGAGAAGGTGGCCGTGATGCTCACTGGGCTTTCGGTAAGTTTGCCGTATATCCTGGTAATAATTTTGAAACACAATTAAAACCATTTACAGAGGGGGCATTCAATCTCAATGATAAAACAGGAATGGCTTCTGCTATCATGCCCTACTATACAATTTCTTACAATCAAGCTAAAGATGGAACTAACCTTGCAAACGGATTTAGTAAATACATAATAAAAGACTTGTTAAGAGAGAAGTATGGGTATGATGGAGTTGTATGTTCCGATTGGATGATTACAGCTAATGAAGGTAAGACGCCTGGAGACTTTTACGGAAAACCTTGGGGGCTGGAAGCAAATACAGTGGCAGAGAGACATTATATCGCCCTTATGGCAGGAATAGACCAGTTTGGAGGAAATAATGAAATGGGGCCTATTGTGAAAGCCTTCGAAATGGGTACAAAAGAACATGGTGAAAAGTTTATGCGCAAACGTTTCGAACAATCGGCTGTGCGTTTGTTGAAAAATATATTCCGCCTGGGCTTATTCGAAAATCCATATCTGGATATTCAGGAAACCGTGAAGCTGGTAGGTAATTCTGAGTTTATGCAAGTTGGTTACGAAGCGCAGGTGAAATCGGTGGTAATGCTGAAAAATAAAAAAAGCTTGTTACCTATTAAAGAAAAGAAAACGGTTTATATACCTGAGGTGTATTCTCCTGCCGTGAAAGATTGGTGGGGCAATTGGTCGAAGCCTTGCCTTACATTTCCTGTTAACAAAGATTTATTGAGCAAATACTATAACCTGACCGATGAGCCTGCCAAAGCTGATTTTGCTATTGTATTCATATCAGGTCCATATTCGAATAACGATGGTGGCGGTTATGACAAAAATGATCGCAAAGAGGGAGGAAACGGTTATGTACCCATCACATTGCAATATGGAACCTATACTGCTGTCGATGCTCGCGAACACAGTATAGTTGCCGGCGATCCGGTGGTTGACCCAAGTGTAAAAGACCGCTCGTACAATGGGAAAACGGCAACGGCCTCTAACACGATGGACTTGAAATCGGTACTTGATACTCGAGAAATGATGGGCGACAAACCGGTTATAGTAGTGGCGAACGTATCACGTGCGATGATATTTAATGAGTTTGAAAATAAAGCCGATGCTGTTTTAGTTCGTTTCTCTGCAACCGAACAACCAATCCTCGATATTATTTCCGGCAAATATGAACCTTCGGGACTATTGCCTATGCAAATGCCGGCTAACATGTTAACTGTAGAAAAACAGAAAGAAGACCTGCCTTTCGATATGGAATGTCATAAAGATACCGAAGGCAATGTTTATGACTTTGGCTATGGCCTTAACTGGAAAGGGAAAATAAATGATGAACGAACAGATAAATATAGAGTTAAAAAATAATCTAACAATCTAAATTTTTAATCATGAAAAAAGTAATTAAAAAGGTCGGGCTCTTTTGGGTATTCGCAACACTATGCCTAAATACAAATGCCCAGGAAAAAACCGCAAACGATTCAACAAAAGTGGCAACAGAGAAAGGTGGAGACCGAAATGTAATGCTTAATGCAGCATCTGCAAATACAGGCCCTCGCAATGTAAATGTTGGACTTCCGGCAAGTGTGGGTGGCACAACAGTGTTGGAAAATGATTTGCCGGTAGTTTATTTCTTTTGGCCCGAGATGCCTTACAAATCCTGGCGTGTGGATGCAATGACAAACGGCTTTAAAATGCTGGATTTGGGACAGACGGCTGTAAATGTTGGCGATGTCGGTTTTTCGGTAGGCACATACAACAATATGGGTACCGATAAGTTTGGCGGAAATGTTGGGCTGAACTCCAATCACTTTGGTTTATTAAACGGAACTGCCAACATCAGCGGGCCTTTAACAACGAAAGGATTGAAATTTTCGTTGGGGGCATTTGTAAATTATGATCCGGGTACATACGAGGTAGATAAAAATAATATTGATCGTTACTACAACGACCAAACCCAGTTGTATAAAGTAGCGTTGACTCAGGATTACAAATTTAAGGGCGGTTCAGGTTCCATTTCGGCTTTTTACAAGTATGCTAATTCGAAATCAATGACTTTGGGACAGTATGCACCATACAAATATAGTCTTGATGGGTCGGTGTCTGAAATTGAAGGCTTTAAAATTGGTAGCGACAATTATATGATTGGTCAGAAATTTAACGTAAGGGATGCTGAAACAGGAGATATTGTTGAACGTGATGCATTGAATGATTATGCTTCGGTAAGTCATACTGTCGATTTAATCGGGAAGAACAAATTTGACAGTGGTTTGAATTTCAATTTTATAATCAGGGGTCATTCAGCTAAAAGCGGACTGTATTTACCTATAATGACCGGAATAACTCAAGCAACAACACAAGCAACACAAGGAGTAATGATTTTAGCTACAAGAGAAACACCCATAAAATCTTTAACCAGTTTGTTCGAAGTTGGGAAGAAATCCGGTAATCACAACTGGAAAATAGGTTTGAATCAATGGATGTTTGATATTGATAAGTTTACTACAGAAGGTGTTATCTATAATCAGACTGTAGAAGCAGATCCCCAACGGGTAGGTGAAGATATTTATGGTATCGCGGAATATCACAACGGCACAGAAAATAAAACAGCRCTTATTTTTACTGATAAATGGGATATARCAAATGTRYTTACYTTAGATCTWGGAGCACGTTTYGAATATCAAAAYCTAAGAGGTGATTACATCRACAATAATGATGTTGTAGCAGRTATYCCTTATTTATCAAAYRAKAAAACCGACATTAAAAAAGATTGGTTSAAYAAGGCTTTTATGGTAAAMGGTGTTTATAAAATGACTAAAAAYTTTGGTYTGTTAGGYGAGGTAACTTATAATGAACAGKCAGGACATYTGGAAAATTATTCTGCCGGAAATGAGCCTAATCTRAAAAAATCAAAGATWCCWGSWGCYGGATTTGGGATATTCTACAAYCAYTCTCTRTTYAGYCTTGTRTCAAAAGCSACATACATTACSCGCGATGARTATCGYKCTACTGTCAATTTYACCAGTYCYACAGGGGTTGTTGCCCGTCCKACWGTGTCTTATGGYGTTGAAACAATYGGTTGGACAACAGACATTRTGGCTACGCCTGTAAAGAATTTTAATTTACACTTCTTATTAACCATACAAGACCCAAAATACAAAAACTATTCAGGTACTGTTGATTTTAATAGTGGAGAAAGTGTCGATTATACTTTTAATGATAACACAGTAACAGGCGTATCGAAAGTACTGATCGAAATTGACCCCAGTTATCAGTGGAAAAATATGAGAATATGGGCAAGCGCACGCTATTTTAGCAAAGAATATGCAAACCTGACAAATTCCCTTTCTTTTAAAGGACGCTGGGAAACTTTTGCAGGTGCCAATTATAACATTAGCAAGAACCTCGAAATAACTGCCTCAGTAGTAAATTTATTGAATCAACGGGGGGCGCAAGGCACAATTTCAGGTGCTGATTTATTAGAAGAGGAAGACGTTAAAGATATGGATGGAGCAATTCTTTCAGGAACCTATATTCGTCCATTTACTGTAGAGTTTGGACTAAAATACAGATTCTGATTAATGTAAATACATACACGAGGGTGTCCAAAACGGTTTCTTACCTGCCAAAGATAGATGTAAGTTTAATGTATTCAATACTTTACACAAACATACGTTTATTCCCATCCTATTCTATTTTTGTACATCCTCGTTTTGTTTAGTTTTTGGAAATTCATTATTTCCATAATAAAATCGGTTATAAGAGTAGAAATTAAATTGATATAAAATGATAAAATTATAAAAGATGAAAAATATATTTACAGGAACTCTTCTGGCAACAGCCATAGTTTTAACAGCCTGTTCAGAAAAAAAAACTGTGATAGAATGGAAAAGCACCACTGAAAAAGAACCTTGGTTTAATCAGGGAATTCAGACTATATCTTCCGGTAGTAAGACGTTTGATGTGGAAATTTATACTGACAAGCCATTGCAGACAATAGACGGCTTTGGTTCGTGCTTTAATGAACTGGGGTGGACTTCCCTCAGTGAGTTGGATCAGGAAGAACGGGATATAATCTTCAGGGAATTATATACTCCGGAAGGCGCCAACTTTAACGTTTCAAGGATGCCCATTGGTGCGAATGATTTCTCACGGGATTGGTATTCCTACAACGAAACCGATGGCGATTTTGAGATGAAAAATTTCTCCATTCAAAACGATTATGAAACATTAATCCCCTTTATAAAGGAAGCCAAAGCCTATAATCCAAGATTGAGCATCTTCGCTTCACCTTGGAGTCCGCCGACCTGGATGAAATATAACAAGCACTACGCATTGAACAGTACCCCCGCAGCCTTTGGTAGTGCTGACAATGGAATTACGGAAGCGCAACTCGGCAAAGAGGGAACGGATATGTTTATTCAAGAGGAGTCTTACTTTGAGGCGTACGCGCTGTATTTCAAAAAGTTTGTGGAAGCATTAAAAAAAGAAGGAATTCAGATTGATATGGTAATGCCACAAAATGAATTCAATTCAGCGCAATGGTATCCGTCCTGTACTTGGACACCCGGAGGACTTACGAAATTTATCCGCCATCTTGGACCTGAAATGGAAGCATTGGGAGTAAAAGTGTTTTTTGGCACATTGGAGCGCCCGAATACCGCGTTGTTTGAAGAAGTTTACGAAGATTCCGTTGCAGGGAAATACATTCAGGGAATAGGAGTACAGTGGGCTGGCAAAGAAGCGATTTCCACCATTCATCAGAAATATCCGGAGCTGAAGGTGTACCAAAGCGAGCATGAATGCGGTAACGGGGAAAACAACTGGGCTTATGCGGAATACAGTTGGGATTTGATGAAGCATTATTTTCAGAACGGGACTAATGCTTACCTGTATTGGAATACATCGCTTCTGAAAGGCGGCATAAGCCGTTGGGGATGGAAACAAAATTCGCTGATTTCTGTAGATGTTGAAAATAAGACTTATACGTGGAATCCGGAGTTTTACCTGATGAAGCACTTTAGTCATTACATTCTTCCGGGAGCAGCTTTATTGCAAACGTCCAGCAAAACGGAACAAAAAAAAATAGATGATGTGCAGCAGTTTTGGTGGAAAGGTAATTTGAGCAGCAACCATGACAATCTGCTGGCCTTCAGAAATC
>JAESUW010000100.1 GCA_016760525.1 Labilibaculum sp. | reverse complement strand
CTCCTGTAAAGATTATGGCTGATGCCGTGGCAGGTGGTATTTTATATACATCGGTATAAAAGAAGGCCAAAAAGGTCATTAAGGTTTGAAAAATCAGATTGGCAGCCAGATCTCCTAAACTGTAACCTATTTTTTCAATTATTGAAACTTTGTTGGAAGTTGATTTCATTCTATTTCATTTTTATTGAGTTTTTTACTCGTTTGTTGTGAAAGGAGAAGCGGGTAAACCTTCTTTATTTTTCAGGTTCGACTCGGCCGGATTGTTAGACCAGGCATAGCGAACTGCAATCGGTTTTTCGATAGTTTTGCTCCATACGCGTACTTTATTTTCGGACAATACCACGGCCTTAGCCCAAACAAATTGTCCATCGGAACCGGTAATTTGAAAACCATTCAACAAGCTATTGGGAAACAAGCCTGAGCCAATTGATTTAAATGTTAGAATGATGCTATTCCCTTCGGGTTTCATCGATTCGTACAATGGGCCGGAACTTACAAGCGCAGTATCGCCGTATGCAACCCGCTCTGCTTCCAATGCCAGTCGCCGCCCTACTTCTTTTTTGTTTAAAGGATGGATATCATTCCATTCGCCAATATCACAGGCCACTGCCATTCCGGTATAGGGCAAGTCCAAAGCCCGGCGTTGCGAATCGCGTAATTCAGCCCAACCACTCTCAACCGGCTGTTTACCTGGAATGCCCAGGTTAGCTAGCTGAACAAACAAGAATGGTAACTCAGGTCTTGCAAATTGGGTTCGCCAGTCTCGAATCAAATCTTTGAAAAGCCGGCGATATTCCCGACCTCGTCCGGCATTGGATTCACCCTGATACCAAATCACCCCTTTTAGTCCATAACCAATAACAGGACTTATCAACCCATTATACAAGCCACCGGGCATAAATGAAAGTCCTCCTTGTCTAAATGGTGGATGCAGAACTGCTCCAACATGGTACTTCCAATCACCAGTCAAATCAATTACTTCTGAACCAATGCGAAGGTCGTAAGGTTTTTCTTCTACAAATCCCCCTCGTCCGCCTTTGGAAAATACACGAACCATCAGTTTATTTTTACCTGACTTCAACACATTTTTAGGGAGATTGTAAATACGTGGAGGATATTGGTAAGAAACTGCACCAACGAAAGTCCCGTTTACAAAAGCAGAATCGCTGTTAATAATCCTTCCAAGTCGAAGAATTGCATCTGTATCAATCAAGGAATCAGCGACTTCGAATTCTTTACAAAACCAAATGGAGCCATTTTTCAACTCGACTCCTTTATCAGACCAATAACCAGGAATAGACATCGTTGGCCAATCGGAAACATCCACATCAGCTTTAGACCAAGAGGAAACTCCCGGATCATTTTTGTTGATTTCAACCGACCAGTTGAAGGGCTTTTCATCCTTTTCTTCTGCTTTTCGTTTGATGCGAATAGAATCCAGTTGAGCTTGGGTTGTCTTCCAGTCATCGAGATATTTAGTCACTTTACCCTCACTCAACCACGATTCTGCCGGAGAACCTCCAATTGCAGTGCTGATGATACCTACAGGGACATGATATTTCCGGTACAACTCATCAGCGTAGAAATAGGCAACTGCAGAAAATTCCATAATATTTTCAGGTGTAGCAGACAACCACGAACCATCCAGATTATCTGTTTGTGCGCTTTCATGATCCTTACGGGAAGATGACCTGAACAGCCTGATATTTGTATTATTGATTTGATTTATTTCATCTGCATACAAATCCATTACCCGACGAAGAGGCAATTCCATATTCGACTGTCCGGATGCTAACCAAACATCTCCAATCAATATATCACTGATTTCAATTTCATTCACTTTCATGCTGTAAGGACCACCAGCACTAGTTGCCGGAAGTTCCAACTGCCAATTCCCTTTTTTATCAGCTTGGGTTTGGTACGATTTATCTAAGAATTCCACTTTCACTTTCTCGGAAGGATCTGCCCAGCCCCATATTTTAAGAGGCTCATCACGCTGAAGAACCATGCCATCACTTACCAAACGAGGTAATTTAACGGCAGCTTTTGTTTGAATGGAAAATGCAACAAGTAGAAAAAGTATAAATAAACCCAATTCAGGCTTGTATCGTTTCATATCTTATAATTTTATTTGTTTACTCTGAGGGGCTCCCAAATAACTTGGCTGTAAATTTCCGGTATCTATCAGTATTTTCTGAATAACAATACCCGGCTCCAAAACCCGGATACGCAAGCGATGCAAACCGGCTTTATCAATTTCATGTTTCGTGCTTGTCTGATTAATACGGGTTGCCTGCCAATGTTCCATTTCCCGGTGTTTAAAATCCCTATTGATATTGACAACCTGTTCCTTTTCTCCATCAAAAGAAATAGCATAACGCAAGCCTTTACTGGCATTGAATGTAAGACTTGGTGAGACCAATACGTTGACATCAAATTTTCCAGTCGTTTTAAATTCAACAGCATATTCCAGATACACTGAATCAGTTTCAGCAGGATAGGCATTTTGAGGGAAAGTGGTTATTCCGGAAACGGTTTTACCTAAATCAGGGATAACTTCCCAATGAATCTTATCGGAGCCTGTGGCTTGTTGATAATTTTCCGCCTCAATCGATACATAACCATCAGCCTCCTGAAAAATCAATTCTGATTTTGGTGTTTCAGAGACTTCAACCCGAACAAGTTTGGGCATTATTCTTTTTCGTGGTTCAGCCCAAGATTTGTATCCTATATGGATTTGATCCATCATATGCGACCATTTTCCTCTGGCAATTTGTTGGTTGTAATGAACTGTTAGAACTGAATCCCGGTCGAAACATTGTTTAGCCACATCGGCCCAACGATTGGCTTCGGAATTATTTTCAGCAGCCAATTTCCTGTTTTTTGCAACAGCATAATACAATTCATAAAGATTCGAACTTGCATTCACAGGAAAAAGAACTAATTGGTCGAAGGCGTCTTTATATCTGTTTGGAATAAGATGATACAAGCGCATGGCATCCAAGGTTAAATCGCGGTAATCATTCCGAACACGTCCAAACTCATTATAATTTTTTAAACTGTATGTTTCTGCATCTAATAATTCCAGGGTAATTCTGTGGTTGTATTTTGTATAAAGATTAAGAATGCGAGCGGCCTCTTGTGCATATTTTTTACTAAATTGCCGGGCACACCAATCCTCTGTATATTGAAGTAAATTCTGAGAATTAAATTTTGTTGGATCCCAAGCCATATCAAGAAAAAAGCTTATTGGAAATTCCATGGGTTTCAGGTCTCCTACATTTAAAATCCAAATTCGATCAACCCGATGACTCCACGCCAGATTCATTTGTTCCCATATTCTTTGTATCTGGCTTACATTTATCCATTTATAACATCTTGGTCCTCCTACATAATCAACATGGTAATAAATCCCATATCCTCCAGAGTGAATTGGCTTATTTACATCAGGTAACTTGCGTATGTTTCCCCAATTATCGTCGCATAGCAACAAAGTTACATCGTCGGGAACACGCATGCCTTTGTCGTAATAATCCTGAACTTCTTTATATAATGCCCATACCTGGGGTGTTTCTTCAAGCTTTTTACCTGTAACTTTACTAATGATTTTACGCTGGTCGCGCACAATTTCCTCAAGTAAGGCAATATTGGTTCCTTCGGTCATAGCCTCATCTCCATCACCACGCATTCCAATAGTAACAAGTGTCTCAAAATCTTTATTTCGCTCCATCCCTTTGGTCCAGAATTCTGAAAGAACTTTCTTATTTTTTGTGTAATCCCAAGAGCCCGAGCCATAGCGCTGCCATTCGGCCTGTGCTCTGCCAATCGGTTCATGGTGCGAAGTTCCCATTACAATCCCCAGTTCATCGGCCAAACATCCATTTTCAGGATCATCATCAAAAAATGCTTTTCCCCACATGGCAGGCCATAAATAATTACCTCTCAACCTTAGTATCAATTCAAATACATTTCCATAAAAATGATGATTAAAGCCACCAAATTTTTCACGTACCCATCCACCTAAAGCAGGTTCTTCATCGTTCAGAAAGATTCCCCTGTATTTTACTTTCGGACTTTCAGTTATGTAGCGACCAGGCTTTACATAGACTGATTCATGTTTCTCAACGGGAACATCGGCCCACCAATACCAGGGAGATACGCCCATTTGCCGAGACAGATTGAGCATGGCATAAATGGTTCCACGCTTATCACTACCTGCCAAAACCAACATTTTTTCCACATTCGGAAAAGGATTTTCAACCACCTGAGTCAAACTTCGTTCCCATTGCCCACTAATATCAGTAACATCCAGTTTTCCTTCAGCTATCAATTGATCAATCCATCGGTTTTTACCGATTGTACCTACCATAATAAATTGGTTGTGTTTTGGTAATTCAGATTGAAAGATTTCAGGTGACTGACCAGTTACCATCTTTAAATCATTGGCAAACCATTCGGCAACAGAAGCAACACCACAATAATCAGTAGAATCAATTACAACAGGACTTGTAAAATGATTATCGGAAATAACAAAACTTCCAGATTCTTTAATGAAAGTAACATTATCTTCCAAGCTTACGCCCATCGCGCCCTTTGGAGTAACAGCAAAGATTTGCACCAAACAAAGCAGGATTATATCTTTTCGTAAAAATTTAAAAAATCTATTCATATTTTTCATTATTATATTCACGTAAACTTCTTTTATTGTTTACCGACTCCCCACCAATCTGTCCAGCGGGAAAAATCGACATTATTGTAAGGATGAACCTCAATATTTGTGTCAACCGTGATATCGCCAAGCAGAAACTTATCTACAAATGCTTCAACATCCGGTCTCTGAATATCAGGTAGAACACAATGTCCGTGCCCATCAACAATAGAAAAGCCAAATCTTTCGGATATTCCGAATGTATCCCAAACCCTTTTCGCAGCTTTACACGAAACATAGCCAGACTCATCGGCCAACCATTCATAATCGGGGTTTCCAAGACATAACAAGGCTCGCGGTGCCACCATCGCCATCAGCTCATGATGATCAAATGGGAGTTTCGAAACCGATTTGGCAAATTGGAACATGTCTTCGATGAACCAAAGGTGACTTGTTCGACCCAAGGTTTCAACATTACCAAGAGTCTCCGACACGCGCCAGGATGCGGCACCTCCTCCTCCTGATTCCTGAGCAATGACAAGTGCAATCCGCTCGTCAAATGCCCCGGCATAAAGAGCCATTTTACCAGCAAAAGAGCAACCGGTTATTGCCAGATGCTTCAAATCAATATTAAGATCTGTTGAAACCAGTTCTAATCCATCGATTAAACGACTTACACCCCATGCCCAAGCACTGTATGCTCCCATATAGGTCAGTTCAGGATAAAGCTTATTGATTGGCTCGTGTCCCCGTTTTTGCTCCCAAGCCATCACCTGCGCATAATTAAATGTGATTTGTGCAATATTTCGGCTGGAGAAAATATCTGGCGGAAGAGAACCGGCACCTTTCCCTATGCCTATTACTGCGGGGAAGGGTCCATCTCCTTCCGGCAGAATAATTTGTGAGCTTAATGTTAGCGTTTCTCCATTCTGTGTTACTTTTATGGTGAGTGTATTATTTGTATAGCTGGCAGTGATTGAGTCGAGACGTTCTGGCTTAGATCCAATCTCATAATGTTCAATTTCAGCACCAATTTCAGCACGTCGATGGCTCCAATCGCTAAATTTCGTAGAACGACCACTCCCATCGGACCAGGCAAATGGATCTGTCAATAGGTCAATTGCCGGAAGTTTGTTAAAATCGGGAAAAACTGGTTTCGGAAAACCTGCCCCGGTATTCTCAACTTCATAAACGAGAGGTATTTTCTGGGCAAATGAATTAGGAATCATTAATATATTGAACAAAATCACTAACAGATATATTCTTTTTTTCATTTCAACTTCCATTTAGGTTTATTTATTGATTTTATCTGTTTTTTTCTAATTCGGGATTATTTACTCTGTATTTCGATCGTTACAGATTCCAGTCCGGGTGATTCTGCTGTTACCCTTATCATACCTGATTCTCCCGCTTTCGCACGAACGATAACCAAAGCCAGCCCGTTGAACGCCTTCCGCTCATGCGACGTAAATGCAATCATATCAGTTTGATCGCCATTATCAGTAGCCACAATTTCGCCCGGCCCCTCAATAGTAAATTTGATTTGGTGGTTTGAGCGAGGCACCAGCAAGCCCTCACTATCGGAAATTTGCACGGTAACAAATGACAAATCTTTTCCATCAGCGACAATGATAGCCCGATCAGGCGCAGACACCAGTTGTGTTGCCTCTCCGGTAGTTTTGACAAGCTTTTCTGCCCACACTTTGCCCTCTTTATAGGCCACAGCCTTCAGTTCTCCCGGCTCATATAAAATATCGTCCCAGCGAATACGGTATTCGTATTCACCTTTTTTCTTCTTACCCAATGATTTGCCGTTCAGGAACAGCTCGGCTTCATCGCCGGAAGTAAATATATGTACCGGAGTTGTTTGCCCAATGCGCTCAGGCCAGTTCCAATGTGGAAGAATATGTACCATGGGTAATTCAGGACGCCAGTGTGACTGATACAGGAAAAAACGGTCTTTTTTAAAACCGGCCAAGTCAATAATACCGTTATAGGAACTGCGAGCCTTATAATAGGGCGTTGGCTCACCCAGGTAATCCCAACCGGTCCACACAAATTCGCCCGCCACAAAAGGATGGCGCTCAATCATACCAAAGACCTTATCAGCTGATGAACCGAAATCGACTGCATACAGCTCGTACGAACTGACATGGGCCATTTTTGAATCGCCCCCACGACCATCGCGTGTAATCGAGCTGATCGCATCGGATACCGGGAAGGTATAAAAACCGCGGCTACTGAATGCCGAAGCAGTTTCGCTACTGTAAATCACCTTAGCGGGGAATCGCTCACGAAAAGCGTTGTATTGCGGTTTGGTACGAATGCGGTCGGTTCCTTCAAATTCAGGATCCTGCCGAATTCCTTCACCTTGGTAATTCAACCCAATGACATCGGGCACCACAGGAAGTTCCATATACGATTTGGCAAAATTCATGGCCAGAGTGGTTGGGCGTGTAGGATCTTCTTCCTTTACAAAATCATACAGCCTTTGGGCTACAACTGCTCCCGATTCGCCGGTATATTGTTCGCCCACTTCATTCCCAAAACTCCACATGATAATTGAAGGATGATTTCGGTCGCGACGAATAAAAGAACGGATATCAGGTTCTGACCATTCCGGGAAAATGAGATGAAAGTCGTGAGGTGTTTTCTTAAGTTCCCATGAATCGAAAATCTCATCGATAACCAGAAAGCCCATTTTATCAGTCAGTTCAAGCAATTCGGGAGCCGGTGGGTTGTGTGCCATACGAATGGCATTACAACCCATTTCTCGCAACATTTCAAGTTGGCGTTCTGCTGCACGGGTGTTAAAGGCTGCTCCCAAAGCCCCCAGATCGTGGTGATTGTTAACTCCTTTAATAGTGATATGCTCTCCGTTGACAAAAAGGCCTTTTTCGGGATCAAATTCCAGCGAGCGGATACCAAACCGGGTTTCGTATGTATCAATAGGGTTTCCATCTTTCAATACTGTTGTTACAGCTACATACAGATTGGGATATTGTGTTGGTGAAGGTCCCCAAAGTTTTGGGTTTTTAATTTTAACCGAGGCTTTTACCCGAGCTTTTTCACCAGCCACCACGTTTGCTTCTACGGGTGAAAAACGGGCTACTGCATCACCAATTTCATTCCCTTCATCATCCAATGTATAGACTTGGGTATTGACTTCAACTGTAGCATTCGATTGAGAATCATTCTCGATCGTTACTTCCAGATCGACAGTTGCAGATTCTTCAGAAATATCTTTTGTTGTAACATAAGTACCGTATTGAGCGACATGAACCGGATCGGTCTTAATCAACCAAACATTGCGATAGATACCACCGCCAGGATACCAACGAGCCGAATAATTGGGATTATCTAAACGAATTGCTAATTGATTAAGTCCACCGGGCACCAAAAAAGGTGTTAAATCAAGCCGCCACGAAGCATAGCCATAAGGCCAGCCTCCTACCAAGTTACCGTTGAGCCAAACTATTGCATACGACATGGCTCCATCAATATCAAGGAAAACAGATTTACCGGCATCCGAAGCAGAAATATCAAGTTTCTTGCGATACCAGGCCACCCCGTTACTGGGCAAACGTCCCATACCACCTCCAACTTCGGAATTCCATCCTGTTTGGAAGGGACCTTTAATTGCCCAGTCGTGTGGAAGATTCACTTTCTCCCATGAACTGTCGTCAAAATCAGCTTGTACAAAGGGAAAGTGACTCCCTGGATTTCCCTCCGGGCGAACATATTTGTTCACAGCATCTTTGATAAATTCATTTCCTGATGGCAAAACCCAAGGTTTTAAAACTGTTTGTTTTGTTTCCGCTATGACCGCCTCGGTTGGTTTTGAATCAGCATCCTTATTATCATTGACCTTTCCTACTTCCGGACGTACATCATATATTAATGAATCTGCATCAGATGCAGTTTTGTATTTGTAAAAACTCCATCCCTCATTAATGGAGACCTGCTCCCGCACGGATTTATCTTCATCCTTTTTCCCTTGACATGAAAAAAATAACACGAATAACAGAATAAAACCAAACAGTTTATTTCTTTCTATAAATTCTTTATTAAACATGATCTATTACAATTTGATTAGATTTTTAATTTTGGAACAAAATAAATGCCCGATGCTTTAATCCATTCTTACTATTGTACTCTTTTACAAAACTAGCAACTCCCCTGCTGTGTGTTTTTAGATATTGAATATTTGAATTTCAATTTGGGATAAATGGAGATAAACTTGGCTGCACAAAAATATACTTACAGAAAGTGACTCAGCAGTTATGTCTTCTCTCAGGGGTTTTCCTGAAATATTTAATTGGAAATGAAAAGCGAAATCCTGCAAACCGATGGTTACACAACTTACCCATATATAAAAAACAGCCATTCCATATCGTTTATGGTCAACATGGCGTATGCATGCCGTTGATTTCACGAAGCATTGGATAATGTATCTGAACAGGAAGAGTGCATCTTATCCAAAATAAAACAATTGCAATTGTAAGGGGGAGGGAATTTTCTTCCTTAAGCTACCTCTATAAAACCCAAAGATAGTTAAGGAAGAAAATTTTATGGATAAACAATACAAAATCGATAATCTTAAATCGGTTTAGATGTCTGAAATTATCATTTATCAAATCAAGTTCTGTCTATTACAATTAAAACTCTATTCTTATTGAATAAATACTTCCAGGTGATATTTTAAGTTTAAGGTGCTTCAAATCATCACTCAAGCTAGTCTCTACGTCTTTCATATTATAATCTGCTGTTGTTTCAACAGCACTATGAGATGATACTTCACCAGGTATTTCCAACAAAGTTTCGTAAGTATTTTCACTCATATTTAGAGCTACAACAGTAATAACATCACCGGTTTCATCAACATATGCAGTGGCAAGCACACTTCCGTCAGGCACACTTATATTTATCCTTGTCATTCCTGTTGCATATGCAGAATAATGTCCCATGATATATCCATTTTTCATCACTGCACCTTCGGCAACATAAGCTCGATGATCATTATCTCCGATCATGCCATAAAATCTTTTTAGATACCAGTAGACATATGCACTACAATACCCTTCCATACACATGTGCATTTCTAAGCCAAGTGCGTCTAAATTATAAGACCATTTTTTATACTCTTGCTTATTTAAGTCCTCTTCATCATATCCTAATTGAAAAAGCTTCTCTGTCATCCACCAG
>JAESUW010000099.1 GCA_016760525.1 Labilibaculum sp. | reverse complement strand
GCCTTCTTTTTTGAGTAATCCTACTCCTATTTTAGGAAACCATTCTCCTTCTTTGATCTCATCAAAGCCGATAGGCGTTTCAATGCCAAATTCATTGTAAAATCCTTTCCCGTAATTATTAGCATCCACATCATTAATTCTCTCAACAGTAGAAATATCAATGCCTTTATATTTCACTGCCGTGATTTTACCAGTCCAATCAAATCTCGAAAGATTATAGTTTTCTAATGGCATATCAATGTGAATTTCCAGATTTATATTTTTTAGAATGTGTGTCATGCTGTTCTCTTTTTTATGCTGAGCATTACTAACAAATGCATAGAATATCAGTAATAATAAGATGGATTTTTTCATTCTCGTAATTGAAAAAGACTATTTCGAAACAGGTAAGTTTGTATATTTTTCTTTTACAAGCGAGAAAGCTTTTTTCTTGTTCCTATCAATATCTACTATTCCCCAATACTCTTCATTTGGCGCACCATCGTAAGGAACGCCACTACTATTTGGTGCCCATCCTCCTGCATCCTGCGTATTGTTGTTTCCAGCTTTCCACAATTCGTCTACAAATGCAAACAATGTTACACCTAAACAAATCTTTTCATTCTGAAAAACGACATCCAATATTTTTTTTACGGCACATGCCTGCGCCAACTCATTCACTCCCTGATCATAACCATCTCTTGAAATTGTCATGTAACTATCGGTGCCTGCTTCGGATAAATACATTGGTTTGGAACTAATGTTCCTCCATTCAGTAAAAATATCCTCAGGATTGTCCCATCGATAAACATTCATTCCCCAAATATCAACATTTGGACAGTTTGCAAGAGCTAAAGAATCCGGTAATTCACCATGTGCGGTGGCTACAGGATGCGAATGATCATTTTGATGGATTAATTTGGCGGCATTGTCCAGTGTCGTATACCAATTCTTAAGATCATTTCTGAACCACTCAGGGTGATAGTTGTATTCATTGCCTAACTCCCAAAAAAGTATTGCATCGTGATTTTTATAAGTATTTATATAATCGATAAACGTGCCCGAAAGCAGATCAAAATCTCCGCTTTGATTGTATCCGAACCCGATGATAAGCTTGAGTCCTGCTTCATGAATTTCATCTAAAACAGCTTTGTTGTGAATTGGAGAATATACCCGAATGGTATTGATTCCTGCCTCTACCATCAAACTTAAATCTTTGGTTAAATTACTAAAGCTTCGCTTATCGCTACCCTTGGGTACAGGATGATAACAGATTCCTTTGATTGTATACACGGTATCGTTTACCAGAATCATTCTGCCATTTATTGTAACTGAATCTGCATGTGCAACATCACTAAAAATGAATAACAAACACAACATCAGAAAGATTGTAATATTTTTAATCATAAGGCAAGTATCAACCTGAATTTAAATCACTTAGCAATAATAATTGTTTGTATTGCCTGAGCGCTTATGTGTAAGTCTACCGAACGTTCATCCAGAGAAAGTCTTGTATTTTTGGCTTCAGAACTCATGTTTAAAACTACAACAGCAATACTTCCATCAGGATTCTGTGCTGCTGTCATCATTAGCTCCTTATCAGAAATTTCAAATCCTATGCGAACTGCGCCTGGTCTGATGTACTTGCTAAAATGCGCCATGATTTGATACAAAGGCGTAAAGTAGACTTCATCAGTTTCCGTATCCACTATTACAGGAGCAATGCACCAATTCTTAGACCAATTAGGACCTCCTTGTTTGTCCAATACCATGTTCCAATCTACCCAGCCATTTACCCAATTGTTTAAACAACCAATAATATCTCTGGCATATCGATACACCGGAACATATTTCGGATGAAGATGCTTTTGATCATCAGGTGCCCAATCCCAGCCCCAATCTGTAGCTTCTTTTGACCAATACCATGCGTCATCCTGCCAATGAGGAATCTCTGAATCTACACATGCCTCCGATTGAATCATTAATTTATTTGGCGCTTTCTTGTAAGTATATTGTAAGGGTTCAGGCATAAAGTCGTAGGTACTGGCATACCAATGAATCGCCATACCATCGAAATACTTAGCTGATTCCTCATCTTTGTACATGATATCTGCCCACTCTTCCAGTTCATCTCTATTTTGGTCGTAACCTAAAATCTTAACATCATGACCATCTGCTTCTAATTTTGGTCCCAGATGCTTGCTTACAAATTCCACCATTTCTTCTGGTGTATAATGCATACTCTCCCAGTTGCTGTCATTTCCCAAAGGCTCATTCTCAACAGTCAATCCCCAAATATTAATGCCTTCATTTTTATAAGCAGTTATGTATTTTGAGAAAAACAGTGCCCAGGTATCGTAATATTCTGGTAGTAATTTACCACCACGCCAATCTTTATTATCCTTCATCCAAGGTGGTGCTGTCCATGGAGAAGAAAGAATTTTAAATCCATCTTCGGATATTGCCATAGCTTCCTTAATCATTGGAATAATATCATCCCGATCCTCGTCAATCGAAAAATGCTCTAATTGCATATCGCCTTCAACAGGAGCGTAGGAATAGTTATTCAATGAAAAATCGCAAGAATTGATATGTGTACGGGTTAAGGAATATTTGGCACCTTCTGATCCAAAATATGCCTGCAAAATTAATTCGCGATTTTTCGCACTCAAATTATTTAGCAAGTATGCAGATGCTTCGGTAAATGAGCCACCAAAACCCGTAATTATTTGATATTGATCATCCGGTAATAATTGAATGGATACAGCATCCTTTCCTGAAGGAAACTCAGTTATATTCTTTAGTTTACTGCCATTTGCCGAAGTTTCGTAAACCTCTACAGGTAACTTATTTTGCTTTGTGTTGCATCCCATTAAAACAAGTATGAATAAAAAGGGAAAATAGTATCTAAAATTTTTCATATATCGCTTTTATCGTGTTATTTTATTATCAAATATGCCTTGAGTTGAATTGTCATTCCCACATACAATAGATCCTTAGATGTCAGTCCCGATAGCTATAGGGATGAGATATTAGATTGATTTACACCCCGAATGATCGGGGTATTAGCAAACCCTTACGGTGATGATCCATCAGAGCTAATCCCGCTGAGAATCAGATGTTTGCAAAACATTAACGAACTATTGCTCATATGCATTCACAAGTATTTAAGAATGGTATTTTATAATTTATCGGATATAATTTCGCCCATAACTTCAACATTACTGATTTCATTCCCTTCATGCTTCACCTTACCTCGTCGTGCAATCAATGCCTCTCTTATTTCATGAGATTTCGCTTCTGTAATATCATATTTCCATATCAATCCAATTGCCAGGAATGCTGTTGCGATTGGAATCAGAATATCCGCTAACCTTAGGTTTGTAAGAGTCTCTACAGTTTGAACTTCAACACTTTCATCGAAGCCAATATAATGCAGAACAACACCACTGGTTAGCATGGCAACAGCCGTTCCCAGTTTCACCATCCACCAGTAAACAGCACCAAACATGGCCTCTCGACGTTCGCCATTTTTCAACTCATCTAAATCGCAAACATCGGCAGTCATCGACATCATCAAAGTAAATAAACCACCTATTCCGAAAGACAAAAACGGAATTGGCATGAACATTAACCATGGATTATCTGGATTGAATCCCCACCATTTTAATACATATCCCACCACAGAAAGAAGAGTGGCTATGATAAAAGCATTCTTTTTACCAAAATTCTCCGAAAGCTTAGTAACAATAGGAATTACAAGAAATGCGGTAGCCATCGCACTTATGGTACCAAACCATGCCGGCCAACCTCCTGCTGCAACTTTATCTCCTTGAAAAAGATAATAGACAATAATAAAGAAGGAAAATTGAGCAATAGTCTGAAAACCATTAAAAATAAAGAAGGTAGTTCCACAAAGCTTCATAAATGGCTTGTTTTGGATGGTTAATTTTATCCCTTTTATGAATTCCTTTGTGTTCGCAGTCAATTCCTTTTTTGACAAATTTTTCAATTTATCCTGATCGGGAACAATCATTTCTTTGTTAAAAACAGCAGGAAGAATACCTAGAATCATACACAAACCACCTACCCAAATGGAAAGAATTCTTGCCCCTTCCGGTGCGGAATCAAAAATCGATGGATTGTATATAATAACCCAAAACCAAGGGGCTATCATCCATGCAATTTGTCCCATAAACTGAGAAACAGCCATTAATCTGGTTCTTTCATTGTAATCTGGAGTCATTTCATAGCCCAAACCAATTAATGGTGTTGCAAAAATCGTATAGCCGATATAAAAAAATATAGATACTATTAAAAAGTAAACGAAATTATAAACCTCAGAATTTTCAGGATTCAATTGCCACATCACCATAAAAGCAAGTCCAGAAATTACACTACCTATTAAAATATAAGGTTTTCTTCGCCCCCATTTCGATTTCGTATTGTCTGAAATAAATCCCATAATAGGATCTGTTAAAGCATCAAGAAGCCTGGGTAATGCACCTAATAAACCTGCAAGAATAGGATCCATTCCCAAAGACATTACCAGAACGACCATAAACACACCAAGTGCAGCCGGGAATAACTGATTCGCCAGATGTCCTGATCCAAATGCTAGTTTTTGCCCAAATGGGACAATGTCTTCCTTCGCTGTTTTAAAATGTGTCATATTTTTTATAGATTATGAGGTGTAAGATTCTAGATGTGAGAAAATAATTATTGCATTACGATCTTTGGTTTTCGGTCTACAGTATATAAGCCCCAGTGCTTTTCTGCTCCTAAAGGATTCGCCGTTTCCCCTTTCCAATCTTCATCGAAAGCTTCAAAAAAGAAAGTGGTAATATTCATTTGGGCCGACCATGATAAAAGATCATTGTAATATTGTTTTTGCTTTTCTTGGCTTGCTCTCTTGCCAAATTCAGAAGCCACTGTAGCCCAACCAGCCTCGGTAATTACAATTTTGCTATTTGGAAGTGCATTTCTAACTTTTTGTACATTTTCGATGGTATAAGACATTGCTTCCCCGATGTCTTTGCCTTCCCATACAGGATAAACATGGATTGAAATAAAATCGACTGCTTTCGCTAACTTTTCGCCTTTAGCCGCCCACCACTCGTAATTATCAGCAACAGTAACAGGTTGCTTAATCGCCTTCTGAACTTTATGCACGTATGAAATTATCGAATCTGTATCTACTTTATGATCATTCCATTCAACAAGAGCCTCATTACCAACATTAACAGCAATTACTGATTCGGAATATTTTGCAGCCAAAAGAATTCCTTCTTGTATTTCCTTCTGATTTGCAATGATATTTTCATCCAAAATATTCTGAGCAATTGGTTCAGTTAACCATTCACAAGTTTCATGAGCACTCAATTCTGCTTTTAACCAAATACCCAACATTACTTTAATGTCAAGTTGATTCTCTTTAATGATTCTCAATACAGCTTCCGAATTTTCACCAGAATCGTACAAACGAATCAAATTAAAAAGAGAGTTCTTCGAAATAATTTGAAGATCTTCTAAAATTTGTTCGTCAGTCGGATTAACGGCTCCTTCTCCTCTATCGGGATGCTGACCAGTTCTGAATCCTGAATAGCAAACCGCTTTTGAAACTCCATTTAATATGGAGTTACTGGTTTGCTTAATTTCCAGATTGGTTGTTTGTTCTGCATCTTTTTTGGGTGCTTTCTTTTCATTTTTACAGGATATCAACATGATTGAAACCACTAAAGTGATAATCATGCCTGTATTCCTTTTAATCAGTAATGAGTTTTTCATAGTTTTATAGATTTGAGATGTGAGATACTAGATTTTAGAAAATAATTTCTCCATCACTTTTTTTGGTTCTCGCTCCAATCGATTAAATCATTGAAATCTGTTGCTTATTTATTTACGATTGAAAAATCAATCCTATCAACCTCTCCACTTCGATTAAAAATCAAAGTACTCGTTTCCCTGCCTATTGTATTGTTTGGAAAACCTTTCGTTTCTCCATTTTTAAATGAAATTGTAATTTGATTTTTTTCTGCAGAAGTATAGACTACCGGAACTTTACAGAAAGTAAAGGCTAACTGCCCGTTATGCATAGAAATTTCTTTCTCCTTTCCATTGATATCATAATAAACAAACAGCTCATTATGATTCAATATCTCCTGATCATTAAACAAAGAGGTAGCAAAAACTATTTCACCATTTCTAACATGAATTCCCAGTTCGGCAATTCGTACTATAAAATCTTCTTTTACCTGCCCTGTCATTCCTGGTTGTTGAGCGCCGGCATGAGAAGGTGTATGAGAATAAGCATCGGTTGGAAAAGCTCCGTATAATTCAGGCGATTTGTACAATCCAATACCTGCTTTAATTTCGTAATAATGATCTTTGATTTTACCTGTCACAACGGGATTTACACCTTCTGCTACGGCATTAAAATAGCTTTCCTGTGTGGCAAGTAACAGTTTAGAAACCATGTGCCAATAGATGCTGCCCAAACCTTCAAATCCATAAAAAGTACCCGAACGACCCGTAAATGACTGATGATCGAACATCTCTTCGAAAATACCCAGCACCTTTTCTTTTTCCTCTTTAACAAGCTGTCCGTATTTGCTTGTGTTCAGATTATTGATGGCATCTTCCAAAATCTGGGCATTCCTAAATGTGCCGTTAAAATGACAGCCTCCTAATTTATCTACATTCAGAATTGAAGACTCCTGATCAGCAATTAGCTGAGATAATAATTCAGACTCTTTCACCTGTTTGGCAGGTATATTATTCTTTTCTGTAAAAAGTGGTAATTGCCTGTTTGGATATAGAAAGTAGCTATACTGATCTTGTCTGAACAATGCACTTGCTTTCAATGAATCCAGTATATCGAGACTATCTTGAGAGCTTAAACAGCCCGAGCTTAAAACAGCAACCTGCCCTTCGAGCATTTGATATAAATAGCGAACCGAAACACTTTTATCAGTAAATGAAATCAGATTGTAAGCATGATAAAGTCCATCCTCACGTTTATTTACTTTAATGGATTGATCCATATAAATCAAAGCCAAATTTGTGAATTCGAGCAATTCGCTCACCTTCACTGTTTTTTTCAATCCTGAAAAAGAATTGGCATAAATTCCATTTCGGTATGTAGTTCCTGCTTCACCCAAAACATCAGCGAAACGTCGTCGGTCTTCATCTGAAAAGCCTTTTTCCAGTAGAGATGCATTTTCAGTAAACAGATTAAAAATACTATCCAATAATGTTTTTACTTCTTCGGAAATTTGGATTTCTTCAATGGAAATATTTCCAAATTTAGTTGTCCAAAACTTCAGGAATCTTCTTAGGTAACACAAAGTAACCATCGAAACTCCATTACCCACCAAGGCATTGTTAGCGTCGTTCCACTCCGGACGTTGGGTATTCAACCAGATACCAGCTTCTGGAATAAAATTGCTCAATTTAGCCAGTAGAGTCACCAGAATCTTTTCGGTAAGATTCACTTGATAAAGTTGATCGCCTCCAATTGTTAGCATGCGGGCATCAGCTCCAATTTGCTCTACCTTGCTTCGAATCTGATCATTTAAAGCAAAATCAAACTCAATGGTATCCTGTGGATTTTTTACAATATCCTGATAAGATTTAACTCGATAAGGAACATTTGCGTAAACAAAATTCTCTTTCGAAAGCATCTCATCTAACTTTTGTGGATGATATTCATTAGATAATTCCAGAAATTTTTGAAGATAGATAATCTGATGATCTCCCCAGTAGCCGATATAAGCCCATGGATCATTTGGATCCGGACATTCCCAATCAATTCCCTCTCTTGTTATTCTGTATGGATTGTAACCATCAGCAGTAGATGCATTTACAAATTTACCAATCATTCCCTCAATATATTCAGGATAAGACAAGCATAAAGCTTCCCAGTTTTGAAAGATATCACGCCAGTTTCCCTGATAATTCAGTTTTGGCGAAGCATCGTTATTTTTTGTTTCGATAGCAAACTGGTTCCACGGACGACTTGGATCACCATGCCTTCTACTGAATGTTAGCGGAAGATATTCATAACAGATTCGAATCAAATCAGAATCCCCAGTCTTCTCGGCCAAATTATTCAATTCTGTATAAGTAATTTTTGATGGCAATTGATCAATCCATGCTTCAAATTTCTTAGCAAGCAATTTATTGGTTTGATTAACGAACAGTTTAAAATCATCTGATCCAACAAAGTAATTATCAGTAAAAATACCTCCTCGCATCACATTAAAAAGCGTATTTGAAAAGTGACGGGCATAAGCGAGATCATCATTTCCCATTTGCAAACCATCGGCGTCTGCAACAATTTGAATCAAATTCTTTGTACCTAAAGCGATATCATTGGATACTAATTCGAATATGTTCTTTTCAGTATTTATAAAATGATTTAGATTGGCAACATCGGCACTATTCTGATTTACTTCTGCAACAATTATCCATTCGCGTGAATCTTTTGCTTCCAATTCCAATTCTGCATTTAAAATATAGGCTCCTTTTGTAGCTCTAACATCAAATTCCGCTTCAACCGGAAGACCTTCCTTAAATCGATCACATTGTTTGCTTGATAATAGAATTTTCCTTTTGTCATTTAATCCATGCGACCATACTGTTGTTGCATTTAATGATTCACTTGGTTCAGCTCTGTCAACAGGAATTGAACTTAGCATATATAATCCAAGACCACTTTCCGCGAGCAATTCGCTCTTCTTGTAAGCATCTAATAAGTTGCTGTATTCATTCTGAAAATCGTAATCTACACCACAAGGAAGAATATTTTCAATACCATCAAGTATCTCAAATTTTACTGCTCCATCGCTTATATTGCTAAGCTTAGATTTTTTTACCCAGCCAAATTTCTCACTGTTACTCCAGCCGTATTGGAAACTCATTCCCAAATCGAAATTCACCTCTTCAAAAATAACTTTGTTGCCATACATACTCTTGTACAGGTTTCTTTCAATCTTGTATATTTTTCGCAGACTATCAGAGAATGGTTTCCATAGAAAGGTTTTCTCTTCCTTTTCAACCAATACAATTGTTTTGCTGCCAGTTTTATCTCTGTAATCGTGAATTTTATCAACGGTATAATAAGGGAATAATGCATTATTCCTGTCTTTTCTTCCTGCCGACAAGGAACCATTGCTGGATATAAACATCCAGTGATCGGAATCACTAACTATACTCATAAAGAAGTCTGACATTTGATCAGAATTGCTGATCTTGTAAAACTTTTCATTATATAGTTCTACGAATTCCCCCTCGACTTCAACCTTGCTGCAATTCAAACTCGTGTCTCCCAAATAAATGTTATTCTTCTTCATTTTAATTGATTCTATTTTAGTATGAGTCCGGCATGAAAAAATCACAAGTCAACACACTGACAATTTGATTGTTATAGTCTTGATCAAACAAGCTGTTAGCTTTTAGATAATCTCGATACATCGGGATTTCTCCACGAAAAATATTCAAAGGCTCAACTTTTAAGAAACTGTTTAAAAATTTATCCTTTAGCTTTTTTATAAGCCAAGCTCATTATTGCGTTAAATTATCTTTAAATAGAACCACTATTCATATCAAATTTGTCTTTTTTCTGAGTCTTTTTTCTGAGTCTTTGTTCTTCGAATATCTGTTGGAGTTAACGCTGTCAGGAGCTTCGCACTCTTACAGGTTAAGCCAATTTTCATGCTTGACTTGATTACTCGTTTTGTTTTCTATTATATAGATTCTCAAAGTAAAAAAGAGAATCTTCTTGACCGGAATCATTTGTTTTTCTGGTAAATCCTCACATAATCGACCTGCATAGTTTGAGGAAATACTTCTGTATCTATTCCTTCTACACTTCCCCAGGCTCCACCTACAGCAACATTTAAGATCAGGTAAAAAGGCTTTATATAGGGCCATT
>JAESUW010000032.1 GCA_016760525.1 Labilibaculum sp. | reverse complement strand
AATACATAAAAAATCTTTTAAAAATATATTGGATAAATACTTGATAAAAGAATTTTAGAGTTGAATACTTTATCATACGGGCATTTTCCGAACATTAAATAAGTCTGAAGTTGAAAATATTGATTGCCGTATAATTACAAGCATACTTTAGTATTGAACATTTTAAATTAGTGGCTTATAAATAACGTTCTTATAAAATTTTAATAATTCATGAGTTATTGGCTACCACGGTTCTATATGTATGTCTATTCTGTCTAGCAAGGGGTCGGATATTTTACCTGAATACCGTTGCATGCCGGCGGCAGAGGTGGTTATGGGGAGTCAKGGTCATGACTCTATATCCGTGGATAAATACCTCCCTAGGGAGCTAATGGGGCAATTACATCATCAAAAAAAATACTTTTCCGCCTCAAAACAAGTTACATGGTATAGCAAGACGAAACAGTTCGTATTTAGTGAAGCCTCTAGAAAAAAATTAGATGATAAGTATTCGGTTTTCATTTCTGGAAAAGATTTAAAGATACATGCTCAAGTCAAACGGGTAATTGCTGAGGTCGTTTATTGAGAGTTCAAATTGTGTTTAAAAATAGAAAGCCATTATTATCTGCTCTAGTTAGTCTCAAATTATCATTTTTTTAATCTTTGAATAGACCTTCGAAGACTAAAATAAAAACTTCATTATTAAAATGATTTTGAAACTTAGAAATAAAATTGAGTCTAAATATCAGGTTAGTTATGGGTCAATTAATTTAACATTCTATTTTACTTAATTCTGCACATTGTTAGCGAAAGGCTTTTACATCCAAGGAACATTCTGTTCTCTGTCTTTTGAAAATGATTCTCTCGAACATCTATTATTGTAAATTCCTTTATATTCAAGAATATTTAGCATAGACAATTCAATATACCAAATGCTTAATTCTAATGCTTCATTTTTGGTTTGATGGTCTAATTTAGTTATTTTCTTTCTTTTTTCTAATTGTGAATGGATAACTGCATTTCTAATTTGAACTATAGCATCTGGAGCATCTGCGATATCATTATTATTGTCAATATATTTTTGTAATTTATCAAATGATTTAGGTGCTTTGTTAGATATGTTTAAATGTGAGATTAATAATCTAATTTTGTTTGCGGCACTTATGCTTTCAGCATCTTTTCCAAGTATTAAGCCTTTTTTTTCGATTATTAACCAATTATAAATCAGCTCCAATGCTGTTTGTGCCATTATAATTGCACCTTCAAAAAAACCTGAATTATTGTTAGCTTCTATATACCAATGAATTGCGGAAGTTAAAAAGTTTTTATCATCTTCGTTTTTCCATAACTCGCTTAATTTTCTAAAAATATCATTGAAACCTTTAATTGAATGTACAGGAGTCCAACTTACAGGGTTATTTTGAATTGCAATTGAATAATTTGAATAATCTGTCCAAATTTTTTCATTTTCAAATATCCCAGTATAAAAGCAAGCTGAAACTCTCGTGCCGTTTATGAAATTCAAAAAAGTATTAAAATAGTGTGAGAAATCTTGAACATCTTTTAACGAAATATTTCCTTTTTTTATTTTTAATTCTCCCGAATATAAAATCAAATATCCTCCTTTAGATTTTAATTTTTCTAACCTMTCTTTAAAATCAATTGCTTTGTCAATGTTTATCGTAAAATTGTCATTATCAAGAGACAACCTACTACTTTGAGTTGATATAGATTTTCCGTTTTTTTTGTAGGAAGCGGAACCAAAAAAAACTTTCAAATTTGGAATACAAAATTTAATAGTATCAACGGGGATTGAATAATCACCAAAAACAGATTTCTTAGTAAAAACTCCACTTATTTTAGGTTTGCTTGATGAAGTAGAATGTATAATATTAGTTATAAAAGTTTCCCCAACTTCTATACCATTTATTATTAATTCATAATAGTTAAAATCATTAAGTAAACTTATTGAATCTTTTGATTGTGATATTAAAGTACCTTTAAATATTGCTCCAAGTTTAGGAAACCATTCAAATAATAAAACTCCATCTATAATCAATTCTAAATCTTTGAATTTCAATTTATATTCTCCTTTGAAAATCTCAATTGGTTCATTAGGATTGTTCATTGAAATTGGGCTATCAATTATTTCTGGAATATCTTTTATAAAATCATCTAGTGGATTTGACATWTWTYWTTAAWTNNTWWTTRTTNWRYKTACKCYAACRAGTTTGAATATAATTTGTGCGTCTGGAAAATCGGATATTTTTAGGTTGTAGAAAATCGTTTCTTGAATGTTTGTCGGTTAAAATTTAAGTATAAATTATATGCGGTGTTGGCATTTTTTTTTATAGTATCTACTTAAACAATCAATTGCGAATTGTTGTAATTGTGAATCTTCAATACTCAAGAATTTTGTTTTAATTTTCCCGTCGTGAACTAATTTAGATCTTAAGTCATATGCTTTCTTAAAAAAGAGAACGGGATTGTAACCATTATATTCAATATTTGAATTTAAAAATAATTCGTTAACTGTTGATTTTCCACTTTTACTTATTGATTTTTTCTTTACAAAGTCTAATGAGCTTAAAATAGACTCYATTTCAGTTTTGTTCAGAGATAATTTCTCTATTTCACTTTTTGCATTGTCTAAAATAAGTATGGCTCTATCATCTATTTCTTTCTGAACAATGATACATTCTATCGCTGACATTAACAGAATATATCTAGCGGAGTTATTAACTTTTGATAAGTAAAATACTGAATTATAGAGTTCTATTGCTCTTAAAAGTTTTTCGTCAGCAAAATTATGTTCTTTGATTTTAGTATTAATTGCATTTTCTAAAATTGAGGAATTAATTCCAGCTATAAGTGTTCCACTGGCACTAATAAATTTGGTTTCACAATCGACAAGCTTTATTCCTATGAAATCACTTTCCCTTTTTATTCCTATTTTATTAAGGGTCTCTTTAAAAGAATTTGAAATTCCTCCAGTAGCAAGATTTGGATTAATTAAAATTCCACTTTGAACATCAAAGCTTGATAAATAAAGAGAATTTTTAATATTCTCAATTGTTGAATCTTGAATTTTAGTATTTAATGGTTTAGATTTTAAAGTGTATTTTTTATAAATTCCATTTTTAGTTATGTTTACATCAAAATCCACATCTTGTTCTGGTAATTTTAATGTAATTATTTTTTTTCCGCTAAATTCTAGAGGTTTATTTATTGGTAAAATAAATTTTATTTGAATGCATTTCATGATTTTTTTAACGGTTTGTGTTTGAAATCGTAGTGTATAGAAATACGATAAATTTCGGGTTTAGCACAGAGCCAATTTTTTAATTACCCAAGCATATCATAAATATGTTGTTTCCATATACGATTATTTTTTTCTTCCATTTTGTTAAGCATCTCGGCTTCCTTAATCCAGTTATCAATTGAATATTGTAATATTTTTTGATTGAACTGAGTATTTAATATTAACTCTTCTCTTAAAATGGCGGGATAATATTCTTCAATTTTCGTTGCATTATTACAAATGTTAACGCCAATGATTGGGATTTGCATTTTTAAAGCAACTTCAATTTCCCATCTAACATATTTATAATGATATTTTGTATTTGTACCAATCAATACTATTAAAAGTTTAGTATCATTAAAACGTTCTCTTAATTTCCGTTTTATTGTTTCTTCTAAACTGCCATCTCTCAAATTATTTAAATCATGAGCATCATAGAAGTTAAAATCAAGATCATCATCCGCTTTCCATTTACACATTTCCTTGTAATATTCAATATCATTATCAGCATCAAAGCAGACATAGGTTTTATTTCTATAAGCCATTATTATTATTATTATTATTATTATTATCAGTATTAATTTGAGGAATAGAATTACTTAAAATTATTGTTAAGAACACAAAAGATATAAAAGTTTGAATTATAAATAATCGGTCACCAGTTTCTGTAATTGCAACTGCTTGACCGTAAGATGTGATGAGAGTATTGGATATACTTAGGTAAATTGAATTTGTTAAAGATATTTCTCCAGACCATTTTATATGACTTGAAAAGGGCAATGCGAAAAAGTATGCAAAAGAAAAAATATTAAAAAGAATAGATAAGATTAAAAATAAAAATCGACGTTTAATTCTAACCAAATCAAATACAGTATTTTCTAAGTCTTTAGACCAATTATGATGATAAAAATATGTATATATATTTGTGAATATCAAATACCAAACTATGACATTTACAAATTCATTTTTGATACTACAAATCCAAAGTAAGTAGATAAATAACCATTTTAAAATAACAAAAATATCAACTGCAAACCTTGTAGATGTCCTATTGTCACCATTTATTGAAACTGCCAATATTTTGAAGTAATGTACAATATTCAGATATTTTAACTTTTCAATTATCCAATTAAAAATGAGATATATTATTCCTTTTTCCATTTTTTTTTAATTAATGCCAATACCTTTATACCCACAATAGAAACCTAAAACTTGACGGTATATCCATTATATCTTCGATATTGGGGCGTTATTGATTTATTTTTAAACAAGGTCAAAATAATTATACCTCGTCTTTCAAAAGTACATAAAAAAAGTTATATGCTTGTGTTGAGTTCATTTATTTATAGATATTGATCTACACGTAAAACCTATCTGATTCAAAGAATAAGTAAGCACGTATGTTAATATGAAATACGTTAGAAAAAGTATAAATATACACACCTCATTTAACATCGTTACAACGGATGTAGCAAGGAAATAGGTTGAGGTTTATTTTTTTATAACTTTATTGAGGAGGTAATAAGCTACGTATCGGCGTGTTACTGTATCTACTATTTGTATTGAGCCATAGATATTTCCCCTGATTGCGGATGTTGTCCGTCGCCAACGAGTGCGACATCTGTGATATTCTTTTGTGTGTGGGTGTCAATTATTCACTGAACTAAGCATCATCTGTGATGGTAGTACAATAGGTGGTTTTTAAGTCAATATGAAGATAGTTTTGGTTGTTATCTGAAGACAATTGCAACATAGATAACATAAATGATAGTTTGTATTAAGATAAACCTTAAATTTGCGTTTTAATTTCTAATGTATTTATTATGAGTAACGGAACAGTAAAGTTTTTTAATGATTCTAAAGGATTTGGATTCATCACACCAGAAGATGGTAGCAAAGATGTATTTGTACACGTAAGTGGACTAATAGATGAAATCAATGAAGGTGACAAAGTAGACTACGATGTAGAAGAAGGTCAAAAAGGATTGAGTGCGGTAAATGTGAAAGTTAGCTAATAACTTTCCCACTTATTTACAAAGAAAAAGCTTGTCATTACTGATAGGCTTTTTTTTGTGCCATTAAATAAATAGGTATACCTCCAAAARAWRTTYMYCWRYKRWTMYKWCATCTGTGATATTCTTTTKTGTGTRGGTGTCAATTATTCACTGAAKTAAGCGTCATCTGTGATGGTAGTAAAATGGGTGGAGGATTTTTTTATATACCCCCACCAAAAGTATAATATTTTATATCCATCCCGTTCAARGCACTTTTYAATTCGTTGGATGCTCTGCCATATATCTTAACTGAAAAGTCAGAGATACTAAGGAGTTTTCCCAGATTGTCTCCAATATTATTTATATGTTCCAGAAATGCATTGGAATTAACATAAGTTTCCAGTACGTTACATTCCGATTCATCACTACTATAGAACCAATCGTATTGAAGTGTACCCGTATCCTTTTCCTTTRCTATTGTAATGCAAGCTTTAGCCAATTTTTTAAATTCTTCTGTTTTACCTGATTGAATCTTGAGTTTTGCAGTTATTTGAATCTTTTCCATATTATAAGTTTAAGAAATTGTTTTGCTTAAAAAGTATATTTACAAATTGAGTAGTCTTTAAAGATAGTGAATTTTTATAAACACYTATATRWTAAGTAATTGGTTCGAGGTTCCTCTGCAGATATTACACTGTGATATTCTTTTTTGAGTGGTTGTGTAATAACTTCTTACTTTAGAACCATTCCTTGTACATCCTTAATAGATGGAGCTAATTATTAAGCTTTAGATAGCTTAAATTTTTTAATCTTCTGAGCTACTCCCAATGAAACCTCTCCTAATATAGTAGCTCTTCTAAGTGATTCACCATTTCTAAGCTCAACCTCAACTTTTTTATATTTCCTAAGAAATTCTTCGTCAGTCATTCTAGAACCATAACCTACCTTTATACTTGCCTTGTAGCTTTGCCAATTCGATGCCAGATTTTTGTCTTTCCAACATATTATCACATTCCATCTCGGCAACGTTAGCAAGTACGCTTGCAATCATTTTAAATGTTGGATTGGGTTTTCCGTTAATCATTGCATGCATTCCCATATTCTCAACGAATAGATAAATGGATTTAGAACTCAATTAGCCCAACCAACCCTCTCTGTCCAAACTCCTATATTGAATGGCTTCTGCAATGTGATGAGAATCAATTTCTGCTTCGTCTTCTAAATCTGCAATTGTTCTGGATACTTTTAAAATCCTGTCATAAGCACGGGCGGATAATTTTAATTTTTCCATCGCTGTTTTTAGTAAACCTAAGGAGGTGTCCGAGAGTTTACAAAACTTGCGAATGTGCCTGACACTCATTTGAGCATTGTAATGTACAGTTTCAGAATTTTCGAAGCGTTTGGTTTGGTGTTTTCTGGCGGCTGTAACACGTTTACGGATCTCAGTACTTGGTTCTGCTAATTGTGTGGAGGATAGTTTTTCAAATGGCACTGGGTTTACTTCTATATGTATGTCTATTCTGTCTAACAAGGGGCCGGATATTTTCCCTAAATACCGTTGCATGTCTGCGGGAGAAGTAGTCATAGGAGCATCTGGGTCGTTAAAATAACCACTAGGGCTCGGGTTCATACTTGCTACCAACATAAAACTACAGGGATAAGTAACCGTAAACCTAGCTCTGGAGATGGTCACTTCTCTATCTTCTAGAGGTTGTCGCATCACCTCAAGTACACTGCGTTTAAATTCGGGTAATTCGTCCAAGAATAGGACACCGTTATGAGCCATGGAAATTTCTCCTGGTTGCGGATATTGTCCGCCGCCAACGAGTGCGACATCGGAAATTGTGTGGTGAGGAGATCTAAATGGGCGGTAATTTTGCAGTCCTGAATCTTTTATTTTACCGACGATAGAATGGATTTTTGTGGTTTCCAAAGCTTCGTGTAATGTCATAGGAGGGAGGATGCTGGGCAAACGTTTTGCCAGCATTGTTTTACCGCTTCCTGGCGGGCCTATCAGTATAATATTATGTCCGCCAGCCGCTGCAATTTCCATRSAACGTTTWAYAGATTCTTGTCCTTTTACATCGGAAAAGTCAAACTCCAAGTGATCTTGACACTTTTCAAATTCCGCGCGTGTATCCACAATAATTGGTGTTAAAGAGTTTCCGTTTTCCAAAAAATCAATCACCTCTAATATGTTTGAGGCGCCTAACACATCCAAATTGTCTACAATTCCAGCTTCTTTCGCATTTTTGATAGGTAGAATAAATCCTTTAAACCCCTCTTCTCTGGCTTTGATGGCAATGGGTAAAGCACCTTTTATCGGGTGAATCCCTCCATCTAAAGATAACTCGCCCATAATTAAATATTGGTCCAATATGGAGGTGCTAATCTGTTTAGAGGCGGCTAAAATTCCGACGGCCAAGGTTAAATCATAAGCAGACCCTTCCTTGTGCATATCTGCAGGAGCCATGTTAATTGTTATTTTTTTTACGGGTAGTTTGTAACCATTATTTTTTAATCCAGCAGAAATCCGATAACTACTTTCTTTGATAGCATTATCTGGTAGCCCTACTAAATGATAACCTACACCTTTGTCTATATTAACCTCTACGGTAATGGTAGAGGCTTCCACCCCGAAAACGGCGGACCCAAAAACTTTTACTAGCATTTTTTTTCTTTTTCTAAAGTTAGTAAAAAAAAAGGAAATGTTTTTAGGTGTTGTTTAAAACATCAAGAATGCTATGGAAATCGTGTTCTTCGATTTAGATTAATGATACTACAATTGTAGGGGAGGGGAAGCCTAGGAAGTTTAAATATCGAACAAATGATTTGAACCTCATCCCATTCCAATAATTATAATAGCGTCTGTTAAATTTGATGCATTCAAAAACTTAGGGATTACAGGTGCCTTTTAGTTCCTGTGATCTTGCTTATCTGACACGCGGCTATCTATATTATTAAAATAAATCTTTTTTTACGACTAGAATCAGTACGTTTTCTTCTATATGTCAGGACGTTATGTTATACGCCGTTTAGGGCGATCCATAGATGTGTCTTTTGACTGAGGATATTGTCTGCCGCTATTAAGGGCCACATCCCTTGCTCAGTTATAATGGGTGCTAGATAATTTAGCCTTTTATTTTCAATGGAATTTTTATTTAAAACAAGCATTGTTTTTTGACTCAGTTCTTTGTTAAGTTTTCGTGCTTATATTTTACATTTTGTTAATGTAAAAAAGTTGCATATAAAGTGATTTGTACTTTCTTAAGCTAATATTAAAAGATTAGAGTATATTTGCAGACGGATTACAAACCTTTTGATTTCAATCATCTACTATTTTTTTGTTGATGTGCTTTTTAAAGCAATCTATTATTACATTCGCAGACTTCATACTTATAGTTGAGTTATCAGTAACCATTCCACCCATCAAAGTACTAATATTTAGTACACCTAAAGGCCTTTTGTCGAGTGTTTATGTTTTTTTTTGATGACACCAAATGAATAAAGTATGAATATTAATTCAGAAAATTATTATGGTGACAATCGTATTTCCACTGCATTACTTCTTGCAGCGGGAACCGGTAGCCGTCTATACCCTTTAACTAAAAGTTCTCCTAAATGTCTAACCCTTGTTAGTGAAAAATCAATTATTGAAAGACTTGTCACTAACTTAAAAAAGCAAGGATTCACCCGACTCGTAATCGTTACAGGCTATCAAAAAGAATGCATCATGGATTTTCTTGGTAGTAAATCAGGAAACTTAACTATTGAGTATATAAATAGTCCTTTATACCAAACCACCAACAATATTTATTCACTTTGGATGGCTCGTAATATTATAAATGAGCCTTTTGTTCTGTTTGAAAGCGATTTGGTTTTAAACACATCTCTACTCAATGAGATGGTTTTACCTGATAAGATGGCAGTTGCAAAAATGCAACCATGGCTTAATGGAACTACCGTTTCCCTTAATAAACAAAATCAGGTAACTAAGTTTCACAAAGGGACAACAGATACTTACACTGATATTCGTTATAAATCAGTTAATATTTACAGCTTTTCACTAGCATCATGGCAAGCCATTATTATAAGACTTAACCAGTATATCGCAGAAGGCGGTGTAAACTGTTATTATGAAACCGTTTTTTCTGAAATGATTGATGATAAAACGCTGTCGTTTGAGTCTGTTTCGTTCGACGATAAACCTTGGTACGAGATTGATACTATTTATGATTTAGCAGAAGCCGAGAAACTTTTTCCAATAAAATTGAAAAAACGAGCCGTGTAAAAAGTGCTAAACGCATAGTAGTTTCTGATTTAATAATGAATAAAGTTACCAATGGAAAATAAATATAAAACACAAGAGGAGAAATACGAATACTTATCAAAACAGCATGGCGGCTATTACAGGCATAATTTTACAGACCATGCCTATTTATATAATTTATATTTCCCGCCAAAAGAAGTGTTTGCACATCTTAAAGATAATATTCATAATTTAGTATTGAATTATCCGATGGCGCAAGATGCTCTTGCAGAGCTTATAGGTGATGTTATAAAGCAACCATCTGAACGAATAATTGTCGGAAATGGTGCTGCTGAAATTATCAAAATACTTTCAGGACATTTAGCAAAGAAAATAATTGTTCCTGTTCCCTCAT
>JAESUW010000098.1 GCA_016760525.1 Labilibaculum sp. | reverse complement strand
GATGATGGTAGTCTCCTTGGCAGTATTAAACATGAAACTGAATATGAGGCAATGCCTCCAAATGAACCTAAAACTGATGATTGTAAAATCAATCAAATTGAAGCCTGGATCAATCAGGGAGCAATAAATAATTAGTAATTGACAATGAACTTTCAACCATATTATGCTTAAACATATATTCATCTCAACAACACTAATCTTAAGCACATTAAGCTTAAAAACCATAGCCCAGGAAACTATTGCTGTGAAAAATTTTTACTCACAACATTTGATCCATGGTCATACCACAGAATCTCTTGAAAAGGGAGTAATGGATTTTAGAATCAACCACCGATTTGGAGAAATTAAAAGTGGTGCTTACGATTTGTTTGGAGCAGACCAGGCAACCACAAGTTTAAGTTTAGAATATGGTTTTACTGACAATTTCATGCTAGGTTTAAGAAGAAGCAGCTTGAACAAAACTTTCGAATTGTATGGGAAACACAAACTACTAAAACAAACAGAAGGAGCTAAAGAATTTCCTTTTTCTTTAAGTATTCTTTTTAATGGATCTTACTCAAATAAGAAATGGGATTATCCTGAACGAGACAATAAAGTAAGTTCACGATATACTTACACAAGCCAATTACTTATCTCACACAAATTTACTGACTTCCTTACTCTTCAACTAATGCCAAGCCTTGTTCACCGAAATCTTGTAAAATATAAGGATGATTCTAACAATCTACTGGCTTTAGGTATTGGTGGTAATTTTAAAATCAACCACAGACTGGCGTTAACTATGGAATACTATTTAGTGAATCATTCTGATCAGCTAAGTGGTAGTGTAGAATATCGTAATCCTATTTCAATTGGTCTTGATATTAAAACCGGAGCACATGTATTCCAATTGTTCCTAAGTAATTCGACACAAGTTGCTGAGAAAGGATTTATAGGAGAAACTACTGGTGATCCATTGAATGGTGAAATATTTTTTGGATTTAATATTTCGAAAGCTTTTTCGTTAAAAAAATAACCAAGTTCTTTGCCAGATTTCTATTGTTGCAATCCATTCGTTGTAAAATATGCAGCGAATGAAAGCATTGAGATTGCAGGTTCTGTAGAGTTTTATGGAAATGCAGATGAATGGTTGAAATGATGATTAACACAAAAACCAATAGATCGTTAGTCCCGAAAGCTTTCGGGATTAGACATGAGACACTATATTAATTTACAATATGCTTATCTATAGTTCTTTACATCAAGACACCCATAAAGAAAATCACTCTAAAAATCAGGTATTTACAAAACCGTAACAGACTATTGAAAAATACTATCAATCAGAAAATTGTTCAATTAGCGTGCAGCATTATTTCTTACCAGGAGAAGAAGTACAAATTATAAATTAAAGCAAAAACTGACGGACAATTAAGCGGATGACCGGCAAAATAAAATGCATAAAAAATCCAGTAATCATTAACAATTACCGGATTTTTCTATTTTATTTCTGCCTTAAATCGCCTTCGAGAACATATTATCTTCTCCGCTTTTGGCATAGCGAAGTTTGTTATCAAACAATTTGGCTATATTTCTCAGAAAGATCATTCCCAAATCAGTCACAACTAATTTTTCATCATCAAAAGTAATGATTCCTTCATTGGCTAAAACCTGCAATTCTTCTTTGATGGTTTTCGGCAAATAAGCTTTTAGGTCATCTGTAAAAAGTAATTCGCGGCGACAAGTAATATCCAGTATCGCGCGCTTTACAATCACATCCTCATCGCTTAAGAAGTATCCCTTTTCTAAATCCAGTTCATTCTTCATCGAAGCCTCTTCGTAGGCTTTAATTAGCTTTGTATTTTGTGCATAAGCATATTTAGCATCAGAAATGGAAGAAGCACCCAAACCAATTAACAATTCGGTGTGCGATGTGTTGTATCCCATAAAATTACGATGCAGTCGCTTCGCTTCCCGGGCAATATATAATTTGTCGTGCGGCAATGAAAAATGATCCATTCCAACATCACTGTATCCTAATTCAGCCAGCTTTTCATTTCCTAAATCGTACAAAGCACGTTTTCCTGCACTATCAGGAATATCAGCATCGGTAAATATTCGCTGTCCTTTGGTTTTCCAAGGTACATGAGCGTATGAATAGTAGGCAATCCGATCAGGCATTAGTTCCGAGACTTTCTCGAACGTGTCACTCACCGAAGTCAATTTTTGCTTAGGAAGACCGTAAATCAAATCAAAATTTACCGAATGATATCCAATCTCCCGAGCAGTAACAGTAACTTCTTTAACAGTCTCGAAACTTTGCGGACGATTAATTACCCGTTGCACTTCAGGGTCAAAATCCTGAACTCCAAAGCTTACTCTGCGAAATCCTACGTTGTACAAAGCTTGCAGATGCTCTCTGGTCGTATTATTGGGATGCCCTTCGAAACTAAATTCATGTTCAGGATGCAGTTTTGCATTCTTTTTCAAGCCATTGATTAATTTTCTCAAATTCTCAGGATTGAAAAAAGTTGGAGTTCCCCCACCTAAATGCAGCTCACGAATAATTGGTTGCTCCTGAAAAGTATCCAAATAAATCTGCCATTCCTTCAATAAAGCATCTATATATTGATCCTCTACACTATGATTACGGGTAATCACTTTTGTGCAGGCACAATAGGTACATAGTTTTTCACAGTATGGTAAATGTACGTATATGCTAATTCCTTTCGAAGTATTCGATTCATCGAAAGTTCTTTTCACAACCTTCAGCCAATCTCCTGCTTCCGGTCGCTCATTTCCCCAAAAAGGAACCGTAGGATAACTGGTGTATCTTGGTACTGGTACATTATATTTTTCAATTAATGATTCTCTAGTCATAACTAAACCATCTTATCGGATTAATACCATACAAAGGTATCTTTTTTTTATAAGATAACGTTCCCGCAGGCTTTTACAATTGAATGAAAGCTTTGTAATTATGCGAGTTCATCGATTTTTGTCGTATTAAAACATAAAGCATTTCACACTCTAAAAAATCCATTGATTTCTGTTGTTATTCCATCAAAAAAATTGGAGAAAAGCAAAAAAGTGAATTTAGTGCAGGTAAAAAGGCAAATTGATCTCTATTTAAGTTCATGAAATTACTTGGTATGACTTCATGATTGAGTTTCTTTTTGTATTTTCGACAATCACCTGCTAAACTCAACTTTACTCTTTATGAAAAAGAACGAAATTGTTGTTGTAATCAATCCTGGGTCAACATCTACAAAAATTGCGCTATACAGTAGATCAGAGCTTATTAATGAACATATTATTCGCCATTCGCAAACTGAGCTTGATCAATTTCATAAAGTTACCGATCAATTTAACTACCGCTACCAAATGGTAGAAGCTGGTTTAGTTGATATGCTGTTAAGAATTGAGGTGACAGTAGTTGGAATTGCAGGACGTGGTGGCATTGTAAAACCTCTTGAAGGCGGAACCTACAAAATTAACAACAGTTTCCTTGAGGATGCAAAAACGGGGAAATATGGTGATCATGCCTCAAATTTAGGAAGTATGATTGCCAATAAGCTGGCCAAATATTTTAATTTAGAAGAGAGTTTTACTGTTGATCCTGTTTCTGCAGGCAACATATGGGAAAAAGCTCGTATCTCTGGTGTACCAAGCATTGAGCGAAACCGAAGAGGGCATCCTTTAAACATGAAAATGACTGCTCGAAAAATCGCAAAACAGCAAAACATTTCATTCGAAAAAGCAAAATATATTATTGCTCATTTGGGCGGTGGTATTTCCATTGCGGCGGTTGATGGTGGCAAAATTGTAGATGTAAACGATGCCTTAATGGGAATGGGACCTTTCTCTCCTAACCGCGCAGGGGCTTTACCAAGTAGAGGAGTAATGGATCTGTGTTACTCAATGCCCCGAAAAGATGTAGAAACATTGCTTAGCAAAAACAGTGGTTTAAAAGCTTATTTAGGTGTGGATGATCTTCGGGATGTTTTTAAATTAATTGATGCCGGCAATGAAAAAGCACAACTAATTTACGATGCTTTTGTATACCAAATTGCAAAAGAGATTGGTGCTTACCATGTTGCCCTAAAATGCAAGGCGAATGGAATAATAATAACTGGAGGAATAGCCTATTCGGAACGCTTTGCTACAGACCTAAAAGAATACGTAGATGCACTAACTGATTTCTTTGTTTATCCAGGAGAAAATGAGATGGAAGCACTGGCCGAAGGAGCATTTCGAGTTATTGATGAGAAAGAAGTGGCATTAGATTACTAAAAAATAAAAAGAAGATTATTGTTGATCGCTTTAAACAAGTTAACATTGATACCCCAAAAGCAATTGAAGGATCGGGCTTAGGCTTATCCATTGTCAATGGCCTATGTAGAAATACTTGAAGGTAAGATATGGCTGAAATCGAAAGAAGGTATTGGTTCTCAATTCTATTTCTCTATCCCTATAAAAAATTAAACTCCATATTTTTCATGCAAGGGCTGATTGATCACGTCCTTCAATTTTGCAGATAAATCTTCGGCATCCCGCTTTGTTAAGCCAGTAGTAGGAATTAATGGATGAATTATAACATCGGCAAAACCAGGACTTGCATTCCCCTTAAACATGGTTCCTCTTTGTAATCTTTTCCAATTGGTTGTTTGTGTAATTGGTAATATAGGAATCCCCATTTGAATGGCTATAGATACTGCTCCTGGCTTAAACTCGCCCAGTTTCGGAGCATTTTGAGGAATAGTTCCCTCTGGCAAAATTACCAATGGATAACCTTCGTTAATCACATTCATCATTTTCTTAAAACTTGTTAAGGCTCCTACCCTATTATGTCTATCCACTAAAATATTCATTCCAGAAGTATAAAAAATATGGAACAATGGCCATTTTTCAATTTCTTTCTTACCTGTGAATACGAAATACTGATCGAATATAATATACAAGGTTGCAGGATCGATAAAAGAACTGTGATTTGAGCATATTAAGAATGCCTGGTCGGTAATAATGTTTTCTCTTCCCTTAACCCTTATAAATATTCCTGATCCGTAAAGCCACACCTTTGCATATACTTTTATCATCTTAAAAGCCATTGGGAAACGCTCTTTCTTCGATAACAAATACTTAAATATCGGATAAAACAGCACCAATGTTAATACAAAATAAAGGAAGAAATATAGTTTGTATAAGAATCTGATTGGAAATATTAGAATATTCATTTTTTGAATCGTAGTTTGATTGTAATAGTAAGAATTAATTGGCAAAATGATCCATCGAATTTACGAACTCGGGAGTTCCACCTAATGTTTAATGAACCAAAATTAAGATTTATTATCATAAATCACCAAATCAAGATGAAATTTTGGGACACGAACTCTTTTTTTCACAATTTATGATTTATTAAACAGGAGTGAAAACCGGCAAAATTTTAATCGAATAATATGGCTCTTATTTATAATATATTCTCTGTTTTTATCAGATAATATTTCTTCAAACCGACAAATTCTATAATTACCCGTATTTGTTAAGCGAACAGACACTAAAATATTTAAACTATACATAAACGCACATTAATTAAAATCCGTATCAAACAATAATACAGTTACCATATATTTATATCAAAATCCGTCGAGTTAAATACAAAGTGTTACATATTTCACATAAAAATTCCCTGTTTAACGACAACATATTTTAAAAGCACCCGTAACAATTGATACAAACAATAAAACACAACACTGACTATTCTAAAATACGTCTTATTGACTACAATCAATCACCTTTAAATTCATGAAGCTAAGATTGGAACTAATTAACTTATTAAATGATGAAAAAAATACTAAGTCTATTATTCTTTTGTACTATATTCTCGGGGATTTCTCTTGCACAATATGGATCCTATGGTGCTTTTAGATCATTTAGGATAGATGCAGGGGGAACTTATTCAAGTCCTTCTGGTGAAGAATTAAAATCAGGATATGGTTTCTATGTAAATCCGAAATTCCATATGAATGATAACATTTTGTTAGGTGTAAAATATGAAAATATTGCATTTGATTCTGAAAATGATTCTGGCCTAAATGTGCCTGAAATAGTTTCATACATGGCAACCATAGATTACTATATGACTACCGGAAATTTGAGACCATTCGCTGGTATAGACATCGGAATTTATGAACTAGGTACGATGGAGGTAAAAATTTTCGAATCCAAAGATTTCGAATTGGGATCAAAATTTGGAATAGCACCTAAAATTGGACTCAGCTTTGGGCATTTGGATTTTACACTGCAGTACAATATGATTTTTGACCAGAACGAACGTTTTGACGATTTCAATCACACATCTGTTAAACTAGGCTTCCATCTTGGCGGCGGCAAAAACTAACAAATAGATGTATATGCCAGCGCGTTAGGGATTGCAGTGATTACCCCGCAACTTTTAATTTGCGAAGCAATTAATAAAGTGAGGAGTAAAAACGGAAAGCCTGCCCCGAAGGGGAACGCCCTAAAAAATAAATGCCACTCCTTACGGAATGGCATTTTTTATAGTTACAAAATTGCAATTCTTAAAATTTGCGGAAACCAATTAATCGGCGAACTTCCTCAAGAGTTTTAGCGGCACTTTCGCGAGCTTTCTCTGCTCCTGCCTGAGTCACCTTTCTTAGGTACGCATCATCCTGAGAGATATCAAGAAAACGCTCTCTGATTGGCGCTGTAAAATTAATAATATCTTCGGCCAATTGCTTTTTAAGATCGCCATATCGTACTTCGCAGTTGTTGTATTTGTCATTGAAGAAATCGTAGGTATCTTTGGTCGAAACCACATCCATTAAAGTAAATAAATTCTGAATGGCTTCCGGTTTTTCCTGATTCATTTGGGTTGGTCCGCTATCCGAAACAGCTTTCATTACCTTTTTACGAATTGATTTCGGATCTTCAACTAATCCAATCGCATTTCCTTCCGATTTACCCATTTTTCCAGATCCATCCAAGCCCGGAATTTTCACAAATTCTCCGGTAAATGAATAAGGCTGAGGAATTGGAAAAGTATCTTCGCCGTATGTATTATTAAATCTCTTTGCAAATTTTCGAGCCATCTCTAAATTCTGCTCCTGATCTTTACCTACCGGTACTCGTTGTGCTTTGTGAATTAAAATATCTGCAGCCATCAAAACCGGATAGGTTAATAAACCTGCATTCACATTTTCAGGACTTTTACGTGCTTTATCTTTAAAAGAAGTAGTTCGTTCCAATTCACCTAAATAAGCATTCATGTTCATTAATAAATACAACTCAGGAATTTCAGGTACATCACTTTGTACGTAAATAGTTGCTTTTTCAGGATCGATTCCACAAGCTAAATATTCAGACAATACGTTTTTTACATTAACGTGAAGATCAGCAGGAGTCGGATGTGTAGTCAGGGAATGCCAGTCAGCTATGAAAAAAAAGCAATTGTTATCGTTCTGCATTTGTACAAAATTCTTTATCGCTCCAAAATAGTTCCCCAGGTGCAAATTTCCTGTAGATCGAATTCCACTAACTACTGTATTCATGATCTGATTTATTAATAGCTCAAACTGTGAGCTGTTTATACTTAAAAAAATTATCTCGCAAAATTATGAAACGAATCGAACAAAAAAAATATTGAGGGCTTGAAATAGTTGTAATCTGTTAACATGAAGAATATTTGCAGCTAAATGCCTTATCCTACGCATTAATAAATTGCAGCGTAAACCATGCCCAAACAATATACCTGCACAATTTCCCTGCGGCCATAAAAAGTGCTGTCCAAACCGGATTACTTCTCAGCAAACCCAATCCTAAAGGAATTATATCTCCAACAATAGGCAAGAAAGCAAAAAAGGCCAGTGCACTTCCTTTGTTCCTAAGAAATAATTTTGTTTTTTCGGCCTTAGCCTGATTTATGCGAAGAAATTTTTCGATCCACTCCCACTTTCCTAAATACCCTAAATAGTAAGTTAACATTCCTCCCAACCAGTTCCCAAGACTTGCAATTGCAATGCTTACAGAAACATCGTAACCCGAATAAACAAAAAGACTTAGGATCGCTTCGGAGCTAAATGGCAATATTGTGGCGGCCAAAAAACTGGCTAAAAACAATCCCCAATATCCATATTCAAACAAATCTGCCATAGGGCGCAAAGGTAAAAAAAGATTCAAGGTAAAAGGAAAAAAGGAAGACAAGGATAAAGGAGAAAGGAAGACAAGGAGAAAGGTAAAAGGAGAAAGGAAGACAAGGGTAAAGGAAAAAAGGAAGGTAAGGGTAAAAGAAAACAAAGAGAAGGGTAAAAAAAGATTCAAGGATAAAGGAAAGAGGAAGGCAAAGATAAAGGAGACAGTTCTATGGACAAGGCTCAAGCAAGAACTCTATTTTATCCCATCCACATTTTACTTTTCAAGACTTTTACTACTTTTCCACTCTTCCAGACTTTTATTCTATCTTTGTAAAAAAAATAGAAAATTATTTATGGAAACTACAAGACAAAGCAAGGTTTCAAGATTATTGCAAAAAGATTTAAGCGAAATATTTCAAAGGGAATCGAGAAATCTTTTTGGTGGTAAAATGATTTCGGTTACAACTGTTCGAATTAGTCCTGATTTGGGACTTGCTAAAGTGTATCTAAGTATTTTCCCATCGAGCGACACAGAAGAGACTCTTAAGCTAATTAAGATGAATACGAAAAACATTCGTAGAATTCTTGGAAATAAGGTTGGAAAGCAACTTCGAATTGTTCCTGAATTGGCCTTTTTTATAGATGATTCGTTAGATTATATCGAAAATATCAGCAACTTACTATCTTAAATACAGCAGTACTTCTCAAAAGACAATCCGACTAAGTTTGAACCTTCCTTTTTATATTGCAAAGCGATATCTGTTTTCGAAAAAAAAACAGAATGTAATCAATGTCATTTCTATGATATCGGTTATAGGCGTTGCAATTGGTACAATGGCTCTGGTAATTGTTCTTTCGGCATTTAATGGTTTAAATGAATTAATAGGTGCGCATTTTGGGAGCTTCGATCCTGATCTGAAAATTCTTCCCACTAAAGGAAAAACCTTTATTCCTGATTCTACTTTTGAGAAAATCAGGAAAATGGAAAATGTAGTTTTTTTCTCCGAAATATTAGAGGAAAATGCCTTGCTTAAATATGGAAACAGGCAACGACCTGCTATTATTAAAGGAGTAGATGAGGAGTTTACCTTAATGACTGGTATTGATACCATGATGGTTGAGGGGCAATTTGTACTAAATAGTGGAAAACATCAGTTTGCCGTACTTGGCTATGGTGTTGCCCTTGATCTGGGTGTAGGTCTTACTTTTACTGATTACATTAAATTTTATGTGCCTAAACGAAACGCAAAATTGGGGCACAATCCAATGGATGCTTTCAGCACCGAATATTTATATCCTTCGGGTTATTTTACGATTCAGCAAGATTTTGATTCTCAGTACGTATTGGTTCCTCTTGATTTTGCCAGAAAATTGTTCGATTATACAAATGAGCTAAGTGCAATTGAACTCTCTATTAGAAATCAGGATGAAGTAGAAGATATAAAGGAAGAAATTCAGACTCTTTTAGGTGATGATTTTCAGGTGAAAAATCGATTTGAACTGCACGATGTTCTATTTAAAATGATGCAATCGGAAAAGATGGCCGTTTTCTTTATTCTGGCCTTTATTTTAGTAATTGCATCCTTCAATGTAATTGGTTCGTTAACCATGCTTATTCTTGATAAAAAGAAGGATATTGCAACGCTGCGAAGCATGGGAGCTGAAGAAAAAACGATTCAGAAAATATTTCTTCTTGAGGGTTGGTTAATTTCCCTTTCGGGTGCAGCTATAGGTGTTGTATTTGGTCTGATTATTTGTTTTTTGCAAATGAAATTTGGCCTTGTCAGCATTTCCTCAAACGGTGCTTTTATTATGGATTCCTATCCTGTTGATGTTCATTTTACCGATATTTTTATCATCTTTACAACTGTTGTGACCATTGGATATGCCGCTTCGCGCTATCCGGTTCGTTACATCACCAAACGTTTCTTACAATTCAATTAATTTGAATTGTTACTACCGATTAGTATCTAAT
>JAESUW010000179.1 GCA_016760525.1 Labilibaculum sp. | reverse complement strand
ATAGTCTATTTGACGTTGGTTGTAACGTCCAATCTGTCCTTCTCCTCCGGTTGACACTTGATAACCTAGTCTTCCATACATTAAAATAGTAAGCTCAAGGCCTTTGTATTCAAAGGTATTGTTAAATCCGATTGTCCATCTTGGGTTTTTATTTCCAATAATTACCCTGTCATCTCCGTCAATTACATAGTCGCCATTCTGATCAACTGGTCTTGTTTTACCAATTTCAAAGTCAGCACCTTTTGCATTGAACTTTTCCATTTCTACAGCATCTTCTTGTTGCCAAAGGCCATCTCCATCGATACCATATATTACAGAAAGTGATTTTCCGATAAACCAGGTATTACTAACCATATCTTGTTTGCCGTAAGCTAGTTCTGTAATCTCATCTTTTTGCCAGGCAGCATTGATATTGGTACTCCATTTAAAATCATTCTGATCGATATTTACAGTAGTAAGCGAAATATCAATTCCTACATTTTTGGTTTCTCCCACATTCGCTAAAGTTGTTTTATAACCTGATACCGTAGGGATTGACATATTCATTAGTAAATCGGTTGTGTGAGATCTGTACACATCCAGGGCACCACCAATTCGACCTTTAAAAAATGAGAAATCAAGACCCAAATTGTACTGTGTTGTCATTTCCCAGCCTAATTCTTTATTAGCCATAGGGATCAGATTTTTATTGTAGTTTGGTTCATTAATAGAGTATGCAAGCTCATTATCTTGTCCTCCAAAAGGAACGAAGAATGAAGTAACGCTTCCTTGTGTGCTGTATGGCTCAACTGCAGAATTTCCTGTAGAACCAAAACCCAATCTCAATTTAAGTTGATCAACAAAGTTGTTGTCCTGCATAAAGTCTTCCTGGTCTATTCTCCAGCCAAGAGCAGCAGAAGGGAAAAATGACCATTTATGACCTTCTGATAACTGTGAAGCACCATCCCAACGGCCTGATACGGTTAGCAAATAACGATTGTTGAAAGAGTAATTGAAACGCCCCATATAAGAGGTTAATTGTCTATCAGTTAATCCAGATCCAATACTTACATTTGAATCGGCGTTGGTAGCATCTAAAGTTCCAAAAGCATTCCATAAGAAACTGGATTTTGCTATGTTTTCTCCACTCATTGAACTGGATTCGATATTCCATGAAGAAGCTGTTTGTAGTAATGTTGCTCCTACGGTATGCTCTCCAAACGATTTGTTATAGGTGATTATATTATCGAGAGTCCAGGAGAAGTCACGTTGATTTCTTAACCTTGCATATGATGTGCCACCCAGGCGGTTTACCGAATTGCCATCGATGTAAACACCTTCGCGCCAGTTTCTGTAATCAGGACCGAAATTCATACGGTATTTAAATCCATCTAATTGATTAAAGATTTTACCAAAATCTAACTCTGCATACAAACTACCCATAGCTCTGAACATCTGACGTTGCTGTGAAGACTGCTCAGATTCACCAATGATGGTATATACATTTCCGTCACCTCCGGGAGTAATTATACGTTCGCCTTCACTATCGTAAGGTAAAGCATAAGAAAAAACTCTTTTGGCTGCATTGTAAATGCTGTTAGGACCTGAACTGGAAGAAGCTCCCAAGGTTGACATCCCGTAATCCTGATTACTCCAGGCGGCATTAATAGAACCTCCCATGCTAAACCAGTCTTTTGGTTTGATATCAATACTTAGTTTAGTTGTATATCGTTCATAGTTTTGTCCAATTTGCGTACCTTCTTGATTAAGGTAACCAAATGATCCATATGCCTTTATTTTTTCAGTACCGCCACTGGCGCTTAAGGTGTGTTCGTGAGTAATAGCAGTTTGGGTTACAAAATCCGACCAGTCAGTAGAAGCAACTTTTGAACCATCCCAGGTTCCGCCTGCCCATCCTTTTTGGATATTTGCCCAGGCTGTTGGGTCTGCATCACTTAAAAATATTGCTTTATCATTTTCCAATGTTGGTTGATCACCACGAGGATAACTTCCTGGTTCATTGTTGTAATAAGCCCATCTACGCCAGGTAATGTATTCGCTGGCATTCATCATGGGTGCTTTGTCAACAAGGTTTTCAATGGTTAATGTTCCTGAGTAATTAAGAGTTAAAGCTCCTGCTTTACCTTTTTTTGTAGTTACTAATACAACACCATTAGCACCACGAGATCCATAAATAGCCGTAGCTGATGCATCTTTTAATATATCGATCGACTCAATATCTCTTGGGTTAAGGGTTTCAATTGAACTCGATGACATTAATGTGATCCCATCTACAACATACAAGGGAGTATTGCCGATGTAATTTCCACTGGAGTTCTGAACTAATGAACGCACACCTCTAATGCTAATATTTCCCAGTTCTCCCGGACGCTCGTTAGAGGTAATGTCTACTCCGGCAGCCCTACCTTGTAATGCTTCGAAAGCATTAGAGACAGGTCTTACAGTTAAGTCATCTGCGCTAACACTTACCATCGCACCTGTTACATCACTCTTTTTTTGTACACCATAACCTACAACAACTAACTCGTCAAGATCTGTAGTTGCTTCCTCTAAAACAAAATTAATTACAGATCTCCCTGCTATTTGTACTTCTTGAGATGAAAAACCAATAAAGCTTACCGTTATTGTAGCATCTTTCGATACTTTAATTTGGTAATTCCCATCAATATCGGTTATTGTACCATTTGTTACAGATCCTTTTTCTATTATAGTGGCTCCAATTATCGAAAGCCCCGTTTGATCCATAACACTACCTGTGACGGAAATCGTTTGCTCTTGGGCGCAAACGTTGACGTTTCCAGTTATAATGAAACAACCCGTGAGAAGTGTAATAAAAAACACTTTAAATTGTTTCTTTCTTGATTTAAATAAATTCATACTACACTAGATTTAAATAGGTTCATAAATACTTTTTAATAGATTATACATAGAAGTGTGACATGTCTGTAACTTCTTTAGAGATCGTAAATATAGTATGGTTGGGTGCATTAGGAAATGGAATATTGTACTAAAACATGTATTAATTTCAAACTGTATTTACAAAGGACAATATTCTAGGGATGTGAATAATATTCCTTTTTCTTTAGGTCTGATATGTAATATATTTGATTCCTTAATTTCTAAAACATTAATAAAGAGATGGGATTATTGAGAAGAGTATTTTTATTACCAGTTGTAGTTTTTGTTGCCACCGTATTGATACCCTGTTCTTCAGTTCAGGGGCAGGACATGATGGGTAAAAAACAAACCTTGAAAGAAATAAGTAAGGTGAATAATTATTTCATGAAGAAATATAGCGATTACAAAGAAACTTCTAATGTGGGCAGAGAAAGGCCAAGTAATATTTGGACAAGAGGGGTGTATTATGAAGGATTAATGGCTTTGTATTCAATATTGCCCGAAGAAAATTTATATGATTATGTGTACCAATGGTCCGATTTTCATAAATGGGGATATCGAAATGGTGCTTCAACCAGAAATGCTGACGATTATTGTGCTGGTCAAACCTATATCGATTTATATCGACTGTCTAAAGACTCAAAATATATTAGAAAGGTGAAAGCAAATTTAGACATGTTGGTAAATACGCCACAAAATGATGATTGGACTTGGATAGATGCCATTCAAATGGGAATGCCTGTTTTTGCCAAGTATGGTGCCACAGCAAATGATGCTAAGTATTTCGACAAAATGTGGGATATGTATGCTTGCAGTAGAAATGAGATAGGTGGAGGTCTTTATAATAAAGAAGATGGTTTATGGTGGCGCGATGCTGATTTTGTTCCTCCATACAAAGAACCCAACGGAGAAGATTGTTATTGGTCGAGAGGCAACGGATGGGTATATGCAGCTTTGGTAAGAGTGTTGAGCGAAATACCAAAAGACGAAAAGCACTATAAGGATTATGTGAATGATTTTAGGGACATGACAGATGCATTGGTGAAATGTCAGCGAAAAGATGGATTCTGGAATGTGAGTTTACATGATTCTGAAAATTATGGAGGAAAAGAAGTAACAGGTACTGCATTGTTTGTTTATGGAATGGCATGGGGAGTAAATAACGGGCTGTTATCAAAAGAAAAATACATGCCAATTATTACAAAATCATGGAATGCCATAGTAAAAGATGCTATTCATGAAAATGGATTTTTAGGTTATGTGCAGGGTACAGGAAAAGAACCTAAAGACGGGCAACCTGTAACATACGATAGTGTGCCTGATTTTGAAGATTATGGTGTAGGCTGTTTCTTATTAGGAGGCGTAGAAGTATATAAACTGCAACAGAACAAGTAATACTTTTTTAAGATGAATTTTAGAAATGTAAACAGGAAGGTTTTCAATTACTTTATTGCCGTAGTTTTAATTATGGTATTTCAGGCATGTACCGAAAAAGATTCCCAGTTTAAGATATTAGATCCTTTAAGCAAAGCAGATAACGGCTTTATCACTTTTAAGAATGTACCGGATGGTAATTATCGGGTGCATGTACGAGTAGGTTCCGATAAAAATACGGGACATACTGTGATCAGAGGGGAATCCAGAAGACTGTTTTTTGATGGAATATCCACAAAAAAAGGAGAAATTAAAGATGTTTATTTTTATATCAATAAAAGAGACACGATTATAACCGAGGGAAGAAATGTTAAAATCAAGAAAAGAGAGGTAAACAAGTTAAACTGGGATAGCAATTTGACTTTTGAGTTTAACGGTGAGTCTCCTCAGGTTGTATTTATTGAAATAACACCTTCAGATTCTGCTATTACTATTTTTTTATGTGGAGATTCAACTGTTGTTGATCAGGAAAACGAACCTTGGTGTTCTTGGGGACAAATCATTACTTGTTTTTTTAACGATAAGGTTTGCTTTGCCAATTATGCCGAATCTGGCGAAACGACAAGTGGCTTTATTGCAAGACGAAGATTAGAGAAACTTATAACGCAGGTTAAGTCTGGTGACTATATATTTGTTGAGTTTGGGCACAATGATCAAAAGGAAAAAGGCGAAGGTAAAGGAGCATATCTGAATTTTACGGATCGATTAAAAGATTTTGTTACAAAGGCTCGTGAAAAAGGTGCAGTTCCTGTTTTTGTAACGCCTACACAACGCAGAAGCTTTAACCAAGAGGGCAAGATTATGGATACGCATGGCGATTATCCCGATGCTATGAGAAAACTGGCAGCCGAGGAAGATGTTCCCTTGATTGATCTTCATTCATATACCCGTAGTTTTTACGAAGCGCTGGGAGTTGAAAATTCTGTGAATGCATTTGTTCATTATCCGGCCAATACCTTTCCAAATCAGAAGAAAGCTTTAAAAGACAATACTCACTTTAATCCTTTTGGCGCTAATCAAATTGCGAAATGTGTTGTGTTTGGAATGAAACAAATTGATTTGCCATTGGTACAATATTTAAGAGATGAAGTGAAAGATTTTACCCCATCGCAACCCGATGATTTCAAGAATTTTAAATGGTATCCAACTCCATTTTCTGAAATACAAAAACCAGATGGAAACTAAACGACCTATGATGTCAAAAAAGATATTTACCCTTTTGCTTGCCTTTTTATGTATGGGCTTTTTAAAAGCTCAAAACCCGGATTGGTCTTTATTAGCACCAAAACTGGCAGGAACTTTACGAATCGGTGTTTCATTAGAAGGCAACAGCAAGTGGTTTTCTGAGTTTGCAAGCATAAAGTTGAAATCATCCGGTAAGGAAATGAAATACATCCTGAAAGATAAGATTTTAGCTAAGGGAACCATTGAATTTGTAATTCGCCCTTTGGCAGATAGCAAAGGTGCTGTAATGAAGCTAAGAGGTGATAATTTTCCTGAGAATTTAAAACTCATATGGACGTATGGAGGAGCTTCAAATAAGAATGTTGATCTGGACAGATGGGAGCCTAAAATCTTAGCCGATGATTGTTATCAGAATGTTTTTAGTGTAGAGGGAAATTCATTTACTCTCTATTATGGAGATAGTCGGAAACTTCGGATTTTGGAAGCCCTGACTCCTTCTGCTGATAGGTTAAGATTGGCAGATGCGAATCAACAGGGAAATCCGCTTCAATTGCTTCAATCCGGGAAGAAAACTGTGGCTCAGGTATTGGCAGCCGATGTTAAAATAGTAGCAGCTCAGGATTATTATTTCTGTTTTTATTTTCTGAATCCTATGGCCGATTATAATTATTTTATGCTTCCAAAGCTTTTTAAAGAGGGAAGTTTCAGGGTGAACAAAGAAACTGAATGGATGAAATCGACACCGGATTGAGAATTAATCAGGTGTTTTTTTAATGGAAAAATCATGCGAGAACTACTAGAGTCAAGCCAGGCAAAACCTGTCAGGTTTAGATGTAACTTAAATCCAATTAACAGAGTTATTTGTGATAAAAAACCTGACAGGTTTATACGTCATTTCATGCTTCTGATATGCATTGCATTACTATATGCTACCTCTTTACAAGCCGAAACTTATAATATTAAAGATTTTGGAGCTAAGGGCGATGGACTTAGCATTGATTCACCCGCAATCAATAAAGCCATTAATGAGGCCGCTCAAAATGGAGGAGGCACTATTTATATTCCAGCCGGCACATATGCCTGTTATTCCATACGGTTAAAAAGTAATATCACCATACTAATAGAATCAGGAGCCACTCTTTTAGCAGCTTATCCAAAAGGAAATGAAGGCTACGATGAGGCAGAACCAAACCCGGATAACCCCTATCAGGATTTTGGACACAGCCATTGGAAAAACTCTTTATTGTGGGCAATAGGAGAACACGACATTACCATTTGTGGAAATGGGTTAATCAATGGGCAAGGCTTAACAAGAGAAGAAAGCCGGCTTCCGGGAGTAGGAAATAAAGCCTTGTCGTTTAAAGAGTGTCATAACATTACCATTAAAGATATTTCGATGCTTAATTGCGGGCATTTTGCCATTTTGGCAACAGGAGTAGATAACCTGCATGTGCTCAACCTAAAAGTAGATACGAACCGCGATGGTTTTGATATTGACTGTTGCAAAAATGTGCGCATTACCGATTGCAGTGTAAACTGTCCGTGGGATGATGCTATTGTGTTAAAATCGAGCTATGCATTAGGATATTTTAAAGATACCGAGAACGTAAGCATTACTGGTTGCTTTGTTTCAGGTTACGACAAAGGCTCAGTTTTAACCGCTAAATGGGAAACAGATGAGGCTGTGGCTCCCGATCATGGAACAAATACCGGACGCATAAAGTTAGGAACCGAGTCGAGCGGAGGCTTTAAAAATATAGCCATCACCAATTGTATTTTCGAACGAAGCAGAGGTTTAGCTATCGAAGCAGTCGATGGCGGTTGGCTCGAAGATATAGTCATTTCGAATATAACCATGCGCGATGTGGGAAATTCTCCATTTTTCATTCGTCTGGGAGCTCGTCAGCGTAGTCCTAAAGGCACTCCGGTTGGGAAAATACAAAGAATTCAAATTAGTAATGTAAATGTGTACAATGCCGATTCGCAATTTTCAAATATCATCAGTGGAGTTCCCGGACATCAAATTGAGGAAGTTTCATTTTCAAATATCAATATTCATTTTAAAGGAGGCTATACTGCCGAAGATGGAAAAATTCTACCTCCCGAAAGTGTAAAAACATATCCGGAACCATGGATGTTTGGAACAATTCCGGCATCCGGTTTTTATGTGCGACATGCTAAAAATATCTTTTTCGAGAATATTCGGTTTTATTTTGAAGAAAAAGATGGGCGTCCATTATTTGTTTTAGATGATGTTGATAATTGTGATGTTCATCGTGTAAGAGTGGATGGGAAACTTGTAAGTAATCCATTCATTGCCCAATAAAAATGAGATTAACAGGCTGAGTTTTACTATTAATCAATTGAAGTATTGAAATGTTTGTATTGTTCTTTAACTTTTAAAATGCTTTTAAAGCTAAATACGTTTTATATGATATTAGTGTAATATGAAAGCATGCAAATTGAATTAATCTGTCAGCGTGCGAAGCTCCTGACAGCGTTTACAGGGTTTTTATTACGAATAGGTTAACTGCCATTTAAATTATATTTAGTCCTGTCAGGGCTTGTCTGATACGATATTAGCTACTTTTAAATCATACATCATGCTTAAATTTTCAAATTCATTTGCAAATAAAATTATTGTTCTGATTCTTTGTGGAGTGCTCCAGTCTTGCAGCACAAAATCTTCTTCCAAAATAATAAAAGGGTCAAATTATGCCACATCTATTCAAAAAGAAAAATTAGGAAGAGGACTCGTTGCTATTCATCAGGGAAACGGGATTGTAGCAGTAAGCTGGAGATTTCTGCTAAAAGATAAAGCCGATACACAGTTTGATCTTTACCGCATCAATAATAACGAAAAAGAGCGTAAGCTTAATGAAGCTCCAATATCAACAAGTACTTTTAGTAAAGACAGCTTAGTAAATACAAAAATATTAAATACCTATGTTTTAAAAGATGCTAAAACGCGGGAAACGCTGGCATCTTTCGTACTTAGTCCGCAAATGGCCAATCATCCATACTTATCAATACCAATTAAAGCATTTCCTGGCGATAGTTTATGGAAATATAGTCCTAACGATGCAACAGTAGCCGATTTGGATGGAGATGGAGAATTAGAAATTGTACTAAAACGTGAAAATAGTGGTCATGATAATTCGCACAATGGCGTGTGCAATGGAGGAACACTCTTAGAGGCATATCAGCTTGACGGAACTTTTTTGTGGCGTGTTAATTTGGGAATTAATATCCGGCAAGGAGCACATTACACTCAATTGATGGCATACGATTTTGATGGAGATGGAAAAGCTGAAATTGCAGTTAAAACAGCAGAAGGCACCCAATTTGGAGACGGTCAGGTGATTGGTGACGTAAATAAGGATGGAGTAAGTGATTATGTCGATAGAAATCCATCGTCACGTACCTACGGTAAAATAATGCATGGTCCTGAGTTCTTTTCTATCATAGAAGGAACAACAGGTAAAGAATTGGCCCGAGCCGATTATATTTCAAGAGGAGCACCGAATGATTTTGGCGATACAACGGGTAATCGGGTCGATCGCTTTTTAGGAGGAGTAGGATATTTTGATGGAATGCGTCCTAGTATTCTAATATGTAGAGGCTATTATGAAAAAACAGTGTTGGAAGCATGGGACTACAGAGATGGAAAGTTAACACAGCGTTGGCATTTTAGCACGACAGACAACAATGGCGAATACAAGAGTTTTGAAGGACAAGGAAATCATCAATTAAGTATTGGAGATGTAAACGGCGATGGCAAAGATGAAATAACCTATGGAGCCTGTTTGATTAATGCAGATGGAACAGGAGGATATAACACACAGCTCGGACATGGCGATGCTTTGCATTTAACAGATATTGATATTGAGCGACCAGGGCTTGAAATTTGGGATTGTCATGAGCATGTTCCAACCAGAGCAGGCTCAGAATTACGCGACGCCTGTACCGGAGAACTTATTTGGGGTATCCCATCATATGAAGATGTAGGCAGAGCAATGGCGGCAGATATCGATCCCCGATTTAAAGGCTGCGAATTATGGACGACTCATTCAGGCGGTGTTTATACAGCCAACGGGAAATTTATTAGCGAACACACACCATCCATTAATATGGGAATTTGGTGGGATGGCGATTTAAACCGTGAATTGCTCAACGGATCAGGAGTTAGAGAGCATGAATTTGTACAAATTACAAAATGGAATGGCGATGGCGTAGATGTTTTACCCATACCATTTGGTGACGATTTGGCAGCCAATAATTGGACAAAAGGAAACCCTTGTCTGCAAGCAGATATAGTAGGAGATTGGCGCGAAGAAATTCTCGTGCGAACAAAAAATAACAAAGAACTTCGATTGTACATGACCAATTACAATACTCCATATCGTTTTTATACGCTGTTGAGTGATCATATCTATCGACTTAGTGTGGCCGGTCAAAATATCAGCTACAACCAACCTACGCAACCCGGTTTCTATTTGGGGTCCGATTTAGGGAAATTTTGGAACAATCATTATCAACTTCAAAGAGGAGCACATTCCAAATCGGGTAAGGCCAACGATGGTAAACCCAACGGAATGAAT
>JAESUW010000178.1 GCA_016760525.1 Labilibaculum sp. | reverse complement strand
GGATAAATATTGCAGATATAATCATGTCTTCCTTTTACGTAGCTACTTGACAAATCTGTAAAACCCTGATATGTATGCCCTGCAATTATATCGGTATTAGAAAAAGCTTCACTCGAATTAAGAACCGCATCAGTATATTCCGGCGAAAAACCACAGGCTTCCGGAGACATAAATTTCACCCCGGCTTCTCTTATTTTAGCACCATAGTTTGCTGTAAATGTCGCAATTTCTTCCGGTGTCCAAAAAGTGAAATGCATATCAGGTTCATTTTGTACAGATACGGCATAGATATTTACTCCATTCGACTTCATAAATTGAATATACTCAATCAAATGGTTTGCATATGCTTCATAGTTTTCTTCGGGCAGATGCTTATCTGATCCCCCGTCACCATCCTTATCAATGTAATCTGCCAACTCATCAGTACAATCCCAGGGACAAGCAAAAATAACAGCTCCATAACTTTGTGCTTGCAGTGCCCCTGCAACATCAGTATTCCACATTGATTTATCAGGATAAATCATTAGACGCAAAATAGAATATTTCAATTCACCATTGGGATCATACATAGTTGCAAGCTCATCGGAATCAATCAAATTATCTGATGACAACCATATAGCAGGATTATACATACCTCCAAACCCGACAACTTTCTGATACTTTGTATTAAGATCTACTACAGTAAAAGGTAATGTTTCCTGAGTAATAACGAGTTTCTCTTTTTCTCCTGTTTCTTTATCAACTACGTAAACTTCTTGAGAACGTTGGGCAGTTGAATTATTTTCAGATACAGTGAAGGAAATCGTTGTAAGGTCACTACTACCAATTTCACCACCCGAAGATGGTGAAATATTGGTAATAAAGTTTTCTTCTCCTATTGTTTCTATTTCCCATTCAACATTGTCCCATACCAAAACAGCACTAGACTGCCCACCTTTACTTGTTATGGTAAGCTCTGTTTTTGAGAATTTTGCATATCCTTCCCCTTCATCAACTGAGATTCCATCATCAGAGTCAGAACAAGAATATAAAATGATTGACAATAAAGCTATTGTTGTGTATTTAATAATATTTTTCATATTGAGTAATTAATTCTGGGCTCCCAAACCTATAGCAAAACCTGCATATGTTTGTTTTCTATTATATCCTGAATCCCACAAACCTGTATTATCACCCACTGGAACAGATAATGAAATTCCATATTGTTGTGAAGCAGGCACTTTTGATTTATATAACTCCAGAACAGATTTATATACTTCTGACTGCAAAGCATATGCCTCATCTGTTGGTTCTGAAACCTCAACTCTTAAATTCGTAATGTAAATTAGTTTACCTGTTGCTGCCAAATCATCAAGCATATCTCCAACTGCATCTAAATCAGTATCAAGACCTAAATCAAGACTAACAGCTACTCCATCAATTTCAGAAATATTGTTAACAGAGCTAATTACAGCATTAAGTTTGTCTGCATTGGTATTTAGGTCTGTTTCGCTAATAAACAAAATTGTTTCCGAAGTTGCACTTGCTTTAGCGGCACTAAATGCCTGGGCAATAAAATCGTCACCAATATTATCTGCCCAATAAAATGTTCCTTCGATAGAAGAACCACCACTAACAGATACACTACCATTATCATTAAATGGATTTTTCACTACAGTCCAATCATTAATTTTGTCACCCAAGTTTGTTAATATGTTTGTGATATAATCAGTAAGGGCTTTTTCTACTGCAGTTTTTCTTACATCATCAGAAACCTCAAGAGTAACTTCTTCTTGCTCAATTACCGCAGTTCCCAATCCTGAAGGCTCACTTGTAAGCATCGTCAGATAAATTTTGTCAAAGTGGTGATCGCCTTCGCGAATTTTCATTGAAACCGTATGTTCTCCTGCATCTAGATCAAATAGACTAGACCCTTCTTTATCGCCACTATTGGTATATAGTTTCATCCAAGTCCATGTACTCGTATTTGTTATATCTCCCCAACCAGGCCATCCCGGGCAATAGTAGTTAGCACCATCCACACTCATAAAAAAAGAGTCATCGCCTCCATCTCCTTGACGTGCTCTTTGTCTTAACCAAATGCGATATGTACCTGCTGTTTTTACATTAAATGTGTATGTAAATATGAAAGGCTTATTCCTATCATCGGTAGGAAATCCGGTATGAGTATCATTAGCTTTCCAATCACCATTAATAATACCAGATAAATATTTACCTCCGGATACACTTGTTTCATCACCTGTTTGTAATGTCATCCACTCACCAATTTCCTGTGCGTCTTCACATTCCAATAATATTTCATTAGGATCATCAACAGATCCGTTTATATTAATAAGAGAAATTCCTTGGATATTCAAATAATAGGTAACATCAGGCGTGTACCCTAATTCTATTTTAAATGAAAACTGTCCGCTACTATCAAAATCATCAGTCTGAAAACTAATCTCATTCCATCCTATCTTTGTTGTAAAAGTAGAACTGGCAGTTCCGGTTCCCATCCAATCCAATTCCAGCGCATTATTATTCAAACCGGTAAATGTTACTCTTCCTTCTCCAACTTGAGTTGAAAGCAAATAGAAAGTCATCTCAAACTTAGCACCATCATCAACTGTATAAACAGGAGATTGTAAAGATGTAGCATCGCTGGCACTAACTGATGCACCATTCACCATTTTMAMRGAAGRYTGTYYCATATAATCTTCAACTGAAACRTCCCCTTTTACRCCCCAACCTGYAAAYGTTSCATCTYCAATAGGACTRGAGTCTACAAGRTTTGGATATAGTGRAGTTAGGTATGTAAGWGAGGCACCAACTGTGTTCAATAATGTATCATTTTGRTTTAAATTTGAAACKATRSCATCYCCRTAWACAGAWAGYCCYMWTTCTTSTGCYKTGCTTATGTAGRYRTYAATAGMASTGAARTCAWAWRMACCATCATTKGAKAKTATTACATYTGAATTTARCTCTGWYRRWRGWGWTACYTGYTYAAAGTTKGTCTCYAAYAAAGTRGCYATACTTGAACCMGAAATATTATCTAAAGATGCATTTGCACCTAATACAAGATCTCCKGAATATGATTTAAGAACATCGTARCTACTAACTTTCTCGTCAACAATGACACCAACCGGCTTTTCAATCTCGATACCTGAGTCAACTTTATAATCAAGCTCTGCACAAGAAATCAAAAACACTGCTGAAGTCAATAAGACTATATATTTTTTATTAAATCTTTTCATAACTTTATGATTTTCTTTCGAATCAACTCTTTAGAATTTGTAATGCCAAAGAGTTGATTTGAACAATTTGCACCTATTTTTACTCCTCAGCCGTAATGTTATAGTACTCGGGAGCTATACCTCTATCTCTACAAACTAATGTATCTTTAGTTGAGTATGTGTAAGCTAAATCAGATAGTTCAACAGTATAGTCTAAATACAAACCATCTCTGTCTATACCTCCCATGCTGTTTTTCTCTCCATCAGTAACAAATTTACCTGTACCACTAATAGTATATGAAGAAGAGTTACCAGACACTAAACAGTTGTTGTTATCATCAAATGTTAATATTAACTCAACATCAGCACGTGTCGTTAAATTATCATCTTCATATATTTTAACGGGAAGTGAACACTCTGTAAGTGATAAGGTAGATATACCAACAAGCTCATCATATTCAACATATTCTTTATGGCGAACATCTGTTACAGTACCAGTTCCATCAGAAATTACATCAACTCCTCTTCTTAAGTAATTTGCATGATATGGGTTTACATACTTAACAGCATATAATACGTAGTCCTGTGGAACTGTAACCCAATCTGAACTTACAACTCGATTTGGGTTATCAACTATGGTACTACCGGATAAAATACTATCTGCATTAACTACATCTGTCATCAAAACAGGTATCACATATTTTTGACTAATGGTAAGAGGGTCTTCAAAAAAAGCATCTGTTAATTCAACTACGACTCCACCAAGGATATTACCTGCTTCAATAGTAATCTGATTACTTTCCAGATTATAATAATTTGCCGGCATTGGTAGTAAATCTGTGCCATCTTCAAATGATACGCCATCGCATAATGATTCATCAACCTTAATGCTTATAATTCTATCTTCAGAGTTTGAATACACACCTCCCATTGTTGCAGTAATCTTAACTTTGTGTTCATTGTCAAGAGTATTGTCTACCTGAGGATCATCTCCCAATTCCAGTGTTCTCAATGGGTATTGATTTGCAAAATATACTGTAGTATAATCGAAATCGGGATAAGAAATATCATCATTTCCACATGAAGACAAAAGTCCTGCTACAAAAACGGCTAATAATATTTTGTTTAGTTTCATAGTTATTTATTTTTATTATTCCCAACCCTTGTTTTGTATGAGTTTGTCATACTTTAAAATTTCACTATATGGAATTGGTCCATAATTCATATAATCAGCATAAGAACGATGTTCAACTTCAAATTCTTTTCCTGTACTTACATCGTAACCTTTAGCGGTTTCAGTCAAATCTGCTTTCCATCTGCGTAAATCCCAAAAACGGAATCCTTCGAAACAAAGCTCAAGCCTTCTTTCGTTATGAATTAATTCACGCATTTTATCTTTATTTCCGGAACATTCATCAAGATATGGGTCACTTGTAATTCCCAGAGCTCTTTCCCTTATCACTCTGATCACATCAACAGCAGAATAACCTGCATTTGGAGCTATACCGGTAGGCCCGTATGCCTCATTCGCTGCCTCTGCATAGTTGAGGAATATTTCGGTATATCTAATGCGTGGAGTATAATTGTTTTTTTCTTGCCATGACTGATTAGCATTACTATAGTTGACATCCATTCTCATGCGTTTTTTCATATAGTAACCTGTACGAGTAGATGTTTCACCAACATTAATGCCATCATCAGTTCCTGATTCACTTCCTGTTAATATTGGTGTGTTATTCACACTTACAGGATTAGTATCATACACAATGCAATATGTTAAACGCGGATCTCTATCTGCATAAGGTGAAGCAGGATTGTAATTACCATTTGTGTTTGTAATAGGATATCCGTTAGCCATTGGAAAAGCATTCACAAGATTCTGAGTAGGATTCATTTTTCCTTCTCCAAATAATGATGGGGGAAAGTTGTCCTCTTCTTCATCAGATGTTTCACCAACGTTTGTGCGCCAAAGTATTTCTGCGGGATTATTTCCGTCTGCTAAATTATCAAGATCATCATCATTATTAAAATAAGTAGCTCCATCGGGATCCAATCCTGATACACCACCTATATATTGCAGTACATCAGCAGAATAATCAGCTGCATTTTCCCAAGTTATCGTATTTGAAGCATCTTGAAAAGCAGGGCTTGCAGCTAATAACGCAATTTTTGAGCGATACGCCTTAGCAATTTGTCCATTTAGCAATTGTTTAAATAAATCGCCCATTGCTCTGTTATAAGTACTTGACAAAGTAACCATATCCTTGTATTTCTCTGATATTTCCTCTAAAGATCCAACATTATCATACTCAACAGGAAGTAAATAAACAGCACTATCTAAGTCACTTATTATCTGATCTACGCACTCTTGAAAGGTTGCACGCGGCGTATTAAAATCGGCATTTGCATCTTGAAATTCTGTTAAAATAGGAACACCTAACAACTCCCCACTGGTAGAATAGCCTGCATGGTTTCTTAAAAGGTGGAATAAATACAATCCTCTCATACCGTATGCTTCACCTTTCAACCGCATATTAAAAAGTGCAGCAGCTTCCGGATCATCAGCCCAGTCAACATCATCACATTTTTCTAAGAAGGTATTCAAATATTGAATTGCACCATATCCATTAGTCCACATATTAACAGGATTATAAGACGCTGTCCATGAACCTGTAGCCATTTTTAAATATGAATTACTTATGACATTGGTTACAGCATCGTCTGTTGCATATTCACTATTATCGTATGCATCAGGCAAAAAACGATAACTAGTTGTAAGTACGCCTTGTGCAAATATAGGGTCAGTGTACATTAAATCGATATCCTTAGTATTCTCAATTGCTGGCTCAAACAGATCATCGCAGCTTGACAAAACCAATAAACTGACCAAAAGGAATATTATATTTCTTTTCATTGTCATTCTTTTTTAATTTAAATTAGAAAGCAGCTTTTATACCAATGTTGTAAAATCTACACTGAGGAGCTCTTCCAATATTCATTTCCATCATTTTTCGTTCTTTTGATATGGTCAAAAGATTTTGCCCACTAACATAAACGCTTAATTGACTAAGCAATGATTTTTCACTAAACATAGCTTCAGAGAAATCATATGTAAGTTGAGCTTTTGTTAAATCGAAACGATTGTTATTGTACTTCCAGAAAGTTGAATTTCTGAAATTGTTAGTATTCGACTTAGTCGTTAATCGAGGATAAGTTGCTGTACTTGCTGTTTCAGGAGTCCATCGTCCTAATGCTTGTTCAGAATATTTCCGGTCACCATAAACCCAGTAGTAATTCGAGTTCTTATACCCAATTGCTCCGGACTGTCCTTGCCCCATTGCAAATAATGACCAATTCTTATATTTTAAAGTCAGATTTATACCATAAGTGAATGGCGAACCGTTTTTTCCAAGCTTAATCTGATCTTGCGAATTAATAACTCCATCATTATTAACATCTTTATATTTTAAATCTCCTGGTAAAACATCTCCGAAAGTTTGGGTTGCATGGTTATCTATATCAGCTTGATCTGCAAAGAATCCTTCAGAAATGTAACCAAATGATGCATCTATAGGCTTGCCTGCTCTATACTGATAATCATCTTGATACACCTCATCTCTGATTACTGCCTCTGAATTATATACCATCCCCACAAATCCAATCTCGTACTCAAAATCTCCTATTTTATTATTGTGCGAAACTGAGAAATCAAAACCATATCTTTTATTTTTATTATAGTTGATGTATGGAAGATAAGAATAATCCCATCTATTAAAATAAGAAGGATATATAGTACTTGACCCTTGAGTTAATAGTCCATCGGTTACTTGATTAAAGTAGTTGATCTCAAAAGTTACTTTGTTTTTCAACAAAGCCCCTTTCAGTCCAAGTCTGAATTCTTCACGAGTAACGTAATCTAAAGAAGGATTTGATCCTCTTTGTGATAATACTGACATACCACCTCCCATAGTATTATCTCTCCATTGAAACCAACCACTATCATTATAATATCCTTTATACAAATAGTATTCGTCTTCATCATCAGCAATATCAATATCTTGATTCAACTTAGCGTATGATGCTGTCAACATAAGATTATCAATAAACGATGCATCTTTCATAAAGTTCTCATCACTTATTCTCCAAGCTAAAGTAACTGTAGGAGAAAAAGCTTTTCTATTATCCTTAGGCAATTTGGCTGAATGAACAATTGCTCCGGAAAAATCTACATAATACTTATGAGCATAGTTATAAGCCAATTGCATCCCTAAATTAGCATTGCTTGTACTATGATAATCACTACCATCGTGTCCCTCATCAACCGAGTTTCGATATTGATATCCCCAGGCAATTAAGTTAGCTGTCACATAATGCAAATCCTTAAATGTTCGTGCATAATTTAATTGTGAAAAGAAAGTAATAGTTTGCTTGTACTTTGAATCACCAATATATTCATTTGTTGCGCTACCATCTTCTCCATAATCTTTAAGATCTATTATAATATCCTCACCGTTCATATTCGACCATGTTGGTTCGTAAGTAGCATAAGATTGCCTATAAGCCTCTGAGTAGTAATTATTATAATCTATACTGAATGAATTGGAAAAAGAAAGTCCTTCGGTAATGCTACTTAGATCTGCTGTTTCACTTACATTAAATTGAAAGGTGCGCTCTTTATAACGAATATATCCGGCTGCCAACATATCAGCAAAAGCATTTGTTTGTACGGCATTGTTACCTCCTAACAAATACTTACCATCAATAACATTATTACTGTTAGCAGTAATGGTTTGTAAATCAGTATTATTAGGATCCAGCATACTAACAGGTATCAAAAAAGTAAACCAGTTTGGTCGCATTGAAGCACTACTCCCCCAAAAATCACCACGTCCGATGTAGTTATTGTTAAAATTAACAGAAACATCAGTTTTAGCAGAAAGCCACTTTGTAAGTTGCATATCAATATTACCACGCACTCGAAAATTAAGGTCTTTATTTTTACTTTGCTCTCCATAATTAACAAGATCATTGTTATAACTCATTCCAAAGTTCGTATAATACCGTGTTTTTTTATCTCCTCCTGAAATCTCAACAGTAGCATCTGTTTTGTTATATGCTTTTCTTAAATACTCAGAAGAAAAATAGTCGATATCCGAATACTTGTAAGGATTAACTCCCGCAGCAGTATTATAAATAGCAGCATCGTCATATATATGAGCAACACCATCATTATCAGATGCCTCGTTATACAATGTCATATACGAGGCTGCATCAAGGTATTTTGGATAACTTTTGGGAACATACATACCCGTATTAACACGAGCTTCAATAGTCAATGGCTGCTCTTTTCCACGTTTAGTAGTAATAAGTACAACTCCTTTTGCAGCTTTACTACCGTATAGCACAACTGCACTTGCACTTTTTAATACAGTAACAGACTCAATTTCTGTAGCATTAACATCAGATGCACTTCTGGGTACACCATCAACAAGAATTAAAGGAGATTGCCCCCAGATATTTCCTGTATATCCACCGACGAAACTACGAATCCCATCGAGTGTATAGGTTTGATAATTTTTCTCCAACAAACGGGCAATATTTACAGTTGAAACTGCTCCCAGGACGTCTTCCTTATCCTGAGTCCCAAATGCGACATTAACAAGCTCCTGCTCCATCTGAATCCCAACTGCAACACTAACAATACTGTCTGGACTTTCCTGCGCCTGAACACCTATCACTCCTAAACATAGAATGACAAATAATACAGAGCAGGTATTTATAAATAATTTCTTCATTTCATTGCAAATTAAAGTTTGATAAATAAATAAAACTTTTATCATCATTAATCAGATTACCATCCCGGATTTTGTTCAAATTCAGAATATAGATTAACATCATCAATTAAGAATGGAAACCAGTAATGCTTTGATGTTAAATTTCTTTCAAAAATGGTGTTCATTTCCAAATTCAATACTTTTGCATCTTTGTAATTTTCTGCCAATGCAGCACCTGTCAACCCATCAGGATCTCTTTCGAAATCAATAGAACATTTTAAAGTATATGGTTTCTTATCCAACAGCTTCCATCTGCGCAAATCGCAAAAACGATGCCCCTCAAAAGAAAGTTCTACTGCACGTTCTCTTCGTACCTCGCTCATAAAACCATCTAAGGATGTTTTAAACTTGTCTGCGACATGCCCAACCCCTGCTCTATCTCTCACAACATCAATTGCTCCATAAGCTGTCAATGATGGATAAGAATTTGCACTTTCGGTTACACCATAAGCTTCGGCTGTGGCTTCGGCATACATTAAATAAACATCAGCCAAACGCATTAAGCTTAATACTGTACTGTTAAGCATTGTGGTATTCTGTGTATTTTTCTCAGCTAATTTGGGTCTCCACTTAGTCTCTATTAAGCCGGTTTGGTTCACTTTATGGTTGCCATCTTTTTGTCTAAAATATCCCCCTGAATAAAGACTGGCAAATTGTATTTTTTCATCTTTAGATTCTGATGCACTACATCGTTCACCATCTAAGGTATAATCTTTATAAAATCTCGGGTCTCTGCCTTTCCAAGGATATTCAGGATCGTATCCTGATTCTGCGTCAACTTTAGTGACATCAAGGCTTTCGTTTATTGGCATGCCATTAGCCATTCCATAATTAAAAAAGGCATAGTTAGCCGTAGGGCTAATAAAATATCCACCTGAACTCAAACCTCTCGGAATATAGTCGTTAATTTGATTCCATCTAAATCTGGATTTTCCTCCCACAGTATTTTCCCAAAAGATAGTTTCTTTTAAACCGGGAACTTTAGTACTATTCAACGAATAAAACAGTTTAGTATACTCTTCAAAATCAGCCAACTCGTATCTTCCTGTAGATTCGGACAAAGCCAGTGCTTCACCTAAAGCCTCTGCAGCTTGTTTACAGTATTCCTCATTGTAAGTAGCAGAACCACCGGAAACTTCATTCATTAAGGGGCTACCGGCATATAGTAAATTCTTTCCAAGATATGCTAAAGCCATAATTTTATTTGCGCGCTGCATATTATTCCCCAAGGTAGCCTTACCTACAGTTGTTTCATCCCAATCAACTGG
>JAESUW010000177.1 GCA_016760525.1 Labilibaculum sp. | reverse complement strand
TTTTGTGAATTGATAGCCTCCTTTAGTATAAAGATCATACATCAAAATCCACTCATTTGAATTGTTTAATTTGAAAACACCTGAACCTTCCACAGGGTCGGTTTCACAATCCATTCTTTTATCGCTGACTAGTTGATAACCTTCCGTTAATTGGTCTGAAACAGCCAATTTAATGCCAGGATCACCATCTTCGGCTTTATGAAACAAATGATACTTCCCGTTGAAAAAAATGATATCGCCATCAATACAGGCTTTTGTATTGCTTTCTTCTGCCGGAAAATAAAGTTGTTTAGGTGCTGATTCAAGTCCCGAAAAATCAGCATTTGCATATGCGTAATAGATTTTATCCGGATCGTCTCCCTGTTTCATTGAAAAATAAACCATGTATTTCTCACTTGCTTCGTCGTAGATAACTTGTGGAGCCCAAACACGATGCACATCGGCAAACTCATCAGAAAATATCTCAGGAATATTTACAACAGAACTTTCCCAATGAATTAGGTCGGTCGATTTCAACAATATCATCGCATAATTATTCCACCCCTGTTCCGGTACAAATAGATCGGTAGCTACCATGTAAAAGGTTTTACCATCCTGGCCACGTAAAATATGCGGATCGCGCACACCACCCGATGTACTGATTTGTTTTGAATCAATTACTGCCTTATTGTTATTGAGTGCCCGATAGTTATAACCGTCTTCACTTACTGCAAAATGAATGGCTTCTTCACCAGGAGCATTGCCTGTAAAATAGGCAAATAAATAGGCACTTGTCTCATCTCCTGTTTTATCGGGGCTACAGCCAAACAAGACACTAAATATAAAAAAACAGAGTCCGGAAATTAATATCAAATGCTTTTTTGATTTTGAAAACATATATTTCGATTTTAGATTTATTGTTTTATTTTTAGTCGGCACACGTAAAAAGCATTCCCCATTACAGAAAGTTTAAAACTGCTTTTTTCAGAAGTAATGGAATAATTTCCAGGAACAATCACCAAAGGAGTGGCCAATGTATTTTGCGAGTCAGGATTATTAGAATGCAGACAGGTTATCTTTACCTCTTTGCCATCAAGCGATTTTTTTAATCCTTCCAGTTTGATATTTATCTCGTGATTAAGAGAAGATATATTTACCACTTTAACAATTATCTCTGAATTTTCCCGATCCAATACGGCACTGGAATACAAGCTATCTCTCCCTGCAATAATTTCACCATCAGATGTTACCGAAAGCACATTAGTTCCTGCATTTTTAGCATACATTTGTTGAACGTAATAATTAGGAGTACAAACAGATGAAAGGTTATCAAACCAGATCATATCCGGACGCCACTGCCATGCATCAACATGAGCGAATAATGGAGCGTAAGTTGCCATGTGAACAATATCGGCATTGCGTTCCAGTCCAGTCATAAATGCAGCTTCAGCCAATGCCGAACGCAAATTATTTGCTCTATCCGAATCGTGTGCGGCATATTCACCAGCAAAAACTTTTGGTCCTTTTCGGTCATATGTATCGTATCTCTGTGCATTCTTATAAAACCATTCCGGATTTTTATAATAATGTTCATCAACAAGGTCTACTTTTAATTCTTTCATTTTAGGCCACAGGTATTCAAACTGCTTGCCATCAGAAGAAGGACCGGAACCTCCAATAATTTTAATTTCCGGGTTCTTTTCCCGAATCACTTCTACGAATTTAGCCAATCGCTCTACATATACCTCTCCCCATTGCTCATTCCCAATAGCGATCTTTTTCAAATTAAATGGTTCAGAATGCCCCATTTCTGCACGCACTTTTCCCCATTTAGTAGTAATATCCCCATTGGCAAATTCAATTAAATCAACAGCATCCTGAATATAGGATTCAAGGCTGTCAACCGCAACGCATTCTTTACTTTCGTACTGACAAGCAAGTCCACAACTTAATACGGGCAGAGGTTCAGCACCAAGATCTTCACTAAGCAAAAAGTATTCATAAAAACCTAAACCATAGCTTTGATAGTAATCAGGAAAAAATCGATAATTAAAGGTGTAATACCATCGGTTGATATTTAAAGGTCGGTTTTCAACCGGTCCAACACTATTTTTCCATTGATAACGGGTTTTTAAGGTATTTCCTTCCACGATACATCCTCCAGGGAAACGAAAAACACCAGGATTTAAATTGTATAATGCCTGAGCAAGATCTTTCCGCAATCCATTTTTCCGTCCCTTCCATGTTTCTTTCGGAAACAAAGAAACGTGATCAATATCAACTGTTCCTGCTGTTTCTAAAATGAATCGGATTTTACCTTTTGCTTCGGTTTCCTTTGCTTTTACTGTACATGTATATTTTTTCCAGATATTTCCCTGTACCAAAATTTTAGCTTCCCCAATCACAGCATTCCCGGCATTTAGTAATTCTAACTTAAATTTATTTTCTTCATTGCTAATTGATCTCGCATAAAATGAAAATTTATATTCATCATACTGATGAAATCCAATGCCGGTAAAACCATTGTTTTCCAATCCGGTACCTGTTCTCAGACCTTTTTCATTAAAACGGACATAATTTGGATTTTTGTCAAAACAAGGCGAGTCTTGCTGAACTTTTACATCACCAAAAGGAGTCCATCCTAAAAAAGGATGATCAAACTCAAAAGAACGATTTTTAATCAACTCCGCATAAAGTCCGCCATCGGCACCAAAGTTGATATCTTCAAAAAATACGCCGTACATTTCTGCTTGTATTTCTGCGCCAACATTCTTTGCATCAATCACAAAATCATTCTGAGCAAATAGCGAAAAATAAGGTATAATAAGGAGTGAGATAAATATCAACGACCGTTTAATCTGTTTTTTTAATTTCATTTTAATAAATATTATTATTATTCTGATTTAATTCGAATGATTGAAAAAGAGTATGCAGGAATCTGATAATTAAACTGTGTTCCTACACCCATTGAACTTTTCACAGGTGTGCTGTTTTCATTTGTAAGTTCACCTTTTAAAATGGTTAAAACGGCTTCTGATTCTTTTATCTGAAGTTGTTCCAAATTAATAGTTGTGTTCACTTCAACCGGCAACAAGTTAGTCAGTTTCAAAATGTAATCACCAGTTTTGCTATCGCGCACAAGCGATGAAACTATTCGTTTTTTTAGTTCTTTCCGGTTATCCGACAAGGTGATTGTTGAAGGAATATATTCATCACCTGAATTTTGACCATATAGCATCTGCACATAATAATCAACCGTTAGCTTCACTTCTGTATTGTTGAAATAAATTAGATCTGGTTTCCATTGCGTATGTCCTTCTTTAGCGAGTAATGGAGCAAAAGATGTCATGCTAACCACATCGCCGTTGCGTTCAATATTACTCAGGTGCAATGCTTCGCAAAGTGCTGTTTCAATATTCATTTTACGGCCGGCAATGTGTGCTGCATATTCGCCTAAATAAACTTTGGATTTAGAACGGTCATATTTGTCGTAATAGTTTTGATTATTTAAAAACCAACCGGGCGGTTGATAGTAGTGTTCATCTACCATCGGAACATTTAATTTTGTTGCCAATTCCCAGCCCTCATTATAATCAGTGCCCATGTATGATGGTCCAACAGTGCCAATCACTGTTATTTCAGGATATTTTTCCTGAATTGCCTTGTAAATCATGGTGAAACGTTCCTCGAAAATATCAGTAATCAGATCTTCATTCCCAATTCCAATGTATTTAAGATTGAAAGGCTGAGGATGGCCGGCTTCAGCTCTTCGTTTTCCCCACGTGGTATTTTTATCCCCATTGGCCCATTCGATCAAATCGAGAATTTCCTGCACATAATCACCCATATCGCACATTGGAATGCCTCCTTGCTGGCCGTGTCCTCCGGTTGCCGAGTTCTGACAAGGCACTCCTGCAGCCAACACGGGTAACGGTTCAGCCCCGGTATCTTCACAATACTGAAAATATTCAAAATACCCCAAGCCCGCAGTTTGGTGGTAACCCCAAATATTCCGTTGTGGCATCCTTGTTTCCAACGGACCAATCGTATTTTTCCAGCGATACATGTTGTGAAGACCGTCGCCATGTGCCACACAACCACCCGGAAAACGAATGAAACGCGGGTGAATATCGGCAATTATCTGAGCCAAATCTGCCCGCAAGCCGTTCTTTCGCCCTTTAAATGTGTTCTTTGGAAAAAGCGAAACCATATCCAATGCCACTTTGCCTGTAAATTGCGGAATTATTTCCAAATGAGTTTTATCACAGTCATTATTTGCAACGAGCACAAATTCCTGTTTTTTCCAATCGGCACTAATGCTTTTACTGGAAGCTTCAGCATATACTTTTCCGTTTTCATCTACCAAACGAATCAGCAATTTGCCTTTAGTCCCATCCAATCCACGAACAAAAACAGAAAAATTGTATTTATCACCTGCTTTTACAGGAATGCCATCAAACCCTTCGTTAACCAATGCTTCACCCTGCTTTTTAATCGATAAAACAGCATAGTGTTTTTGATTGAGGTGAATCGGAGTAATCGTATCAACAATGAAGTTGTTTTTATCACCAGTGAAATTCCATGCTTTGGTACTATTCCAATTCTTGTCACGCCCTTCTCTATCACTTAGAGCATATTCAAATCCACGATTTTGAATTAGTTCTGCATACAAACCACCATCGGCAGCATAATTGATGTCTTCAAAGAATATTCCAATCAATAAATCGCTAATGGCCTTGCTATTTTCCAAATCTATGGAAATCTCAGCATCCAGTGCTTTTAATGACTCGAATCGTTGAGGATCTTCACTCAAACTTTCATTTCGTTGTTGCTCATGGTACTGACTCCATTCATAATGCTTAATCAAACCTGCAATTGTTTTCCACGATGTTTTTTGAATGATCCCTGTTTGTTTTTCACCATCAATCATAAGCACAACCCGATCATTTAAACGATCACTTTTGCTTCCTTCAACTGTCTTTGTATAAGTTTTAAAATCTGTAGTTGTTGTTTTATAAACTTTCTGACTTCCATCGTAATCGCTCAGCCAGCTAATCAGATAATTTTCTGATCCAGGCTGAAAGGAAACTTCCGGTAAAAAGACATTGCCTTTATCCATTACATACGGATAAACTTGTCTGCCCCAGGTGAATAAATCGCTGGTGGCGGCATGTGCAAATTGCCCGACTTCTTCGTTCAAAGTCCAAATGCAGTGCCACTGTTCCTGCTGATCCTGAAACAAATAGGGTGTGATTAACCTTTTTTGACTTCCCCAACGCCCAAAATCACTAAAAAGAAATCTGTGTTCCGGACCAATGCCATACCAGTTTTTTTTATCGGTACTCCAGGCATAATGCAATCCGTTGCTCCCGTTATTTTTAACTGTAGCATAGGAAAATACATAAGCCGAATCGGGTTCGTTAGCGAACACGGGCTGTAACATCGATAAAACAATCAAGCTTACTAATAAATAAAATTCTTTCATGTTGTATTATATTTCGGGTTTGAAATTATTTTAAAGTCCTAATTTTGAACAATCCACAAGCATGAGCAGCCAATTCGCGACTAAATGTATCCGAAGTCCTGCTAATTTCTTCACCAGTCCACAAATTAGTAACCTTACAATCTGAATCTACACCTAAGTCATTTAACTCGACAGCAACTTCCGTAGGAGAATCCGAAATATTGAAAAGCGCAAGATAAATATCACCGGTAGTGGAATTTTTAGAAGTAATGGCAAGTTTTCCATCCTTTTGAAACAGCTGACGTACATTAATTCCTTCCCTGTGCATTTTTAATACTTCTTTGTTAGTCAGTAAGGAAAGTGTAAATTCATCATTACCTGGAAGATCACCACCAAACATTAAGGGCGATTTGAAAATTGTGAACAAAGTCATTAGCGTGTATTGTTCATCCTTGCTCAAACGAGTCATGCGGTCGTTTCCACGTTCACCTCTAATAGAGATGCGTCCCAATGGAATCATATCACAATCGGGCCAGGTTCCTGGGGCTATATATGGATACCATTTTTGGCAAATATCCATTAAGTGAGTGATGTGTGGCCAGGTATCCCAAACATCGTCAACCATTCGCCACATATTGGCATGATTACGCACATGCTCGCCTGCTTCAATTGGTGTTTCTCCTGGTGAAGTGCTAAGAACAATCGGACGGCCACACTGGTCAATTGCATTACGAATCAGTTCAATTTCACCTTGATGATATGGACGTGACAAATCGTCTATTTTAATAAAATCGACTCCCCATTCTGCATATAATTCAAAAATTGAGTTGTAATATTCCTGAGCTCCATCTTTGTCTGCAACAATGGTGTAATTATCACGCAACCACTTACATTGCAGATCAGTAGAATAAATTTGGTCAGCGGTAATTCCGTCTGTTCCTTTAATTGGTAATTTATTTTCTACAGCCACTTTCGGTATGCCTCGCATGATATGAATACCAAATTTTAATCCTTTATTGTGAATGTACTTAGCCAATTCTTTAAATCCGTTACCGTCTTTTGCTGAAGGAAATCGGTTTACCGCAGGCTGATAACGTCCGTATTCATCAATCACATAGCGTGGATCGGTTTGATTGTATCCTCCGGCTTTGTCATTTTCAACAAACCAGCGAATATCCACCACAATATATTCCCAACCATCAGCTTTTAGCTTTTCTGCCATATAATCGGCATTGGCTTTCACTTCATGTTCTTCAACGGTAGGACCATAACAATCCCAACTATTCCAACCCATAGGTGGAGTTTGTGCCCAAGTTTTAAATTCGTCTTTATTGAAGGTTTTAATTGTCTTTTTAGGTTGACAGGAAGTAAAGAAAGCCAGTAAGAAAATGGATAAGAAAAAAACAGATGATCTCATTTCAGTTTTGGGTTTAGGTTCTATTTAAATTGTAAAATACAAATAAAAGTACAAAATACGTTTTTGATAGTATTTGTACAACTTTCTGCGATATTCTTCTGAATAAATTAAAGAGATAATGCAAAAATTTGAGTGGTAGTTTTAATATACCATATTTATAATGTCCATTTAAGATCAATTTCCACTATTCAAAAAATCAAAAAAAATGACACCGAATCATATATCGCTTTCTATCAACGCATTAAGCATGACTAATTCTAATCAAAAAGAAGACTGCAGTCTATTTTTATTTATAAAATTCTCTTGGAATTTATTTTAAAACAGAGGAAAGTTGTTTTTTTACTGTATTAGTAGAGATTTCAAGTTCTTCGGAAACTTGTTAAATTGAAAGCCCTTATTATTTAATTTCAACAGAAACCTACCCACACCTATCAAATTGCATATAAGTAACTAACCTAACATTCTCCTTTAAAATTAAAATAGATAAAGTCATATTTAAAGGCATTATTCTTGAATTTTTCAATTAGGTATTTCTTACTAATATCATTCGGTATGCTAAAATATGGGTGCAAAAAGTATATGCAGATTTTAAACCATCTCTTTATCTCAAACTTATGAAGGAATATTTTCTGTACGAGCTCTTCAGCCTCCCCAGATCACTTTAAATATTTTAAAGCAATGACATAAACGTGAAGAACACTTTTAATCAAACCATCAAATGCCTCTGTATCCACATATTTTATTTTTACAGATAGATTTTTTTTAAAAAAAAATAAACCAAAACCTCGGAACAAAACTATTTCAGGATAAGTCTCAATTCAAATTCCAGTAATACGATCCTCTTTTTCGAAAAACCTAATGTCTTGATAAGCTCATACTTTAACAATAAGCATAATATCATTAAAGCGAAGAGAGTTCGACTTTAGGCCAAACCCTCTTTATCTTTTATTATTTTAACCTATTATTTCTCAGGCAACCAAACTTTCATTTTGTTGGCACCACGATTATTCCACACAAAATAAGGTATGGCAGTAAAATTCTTGCCGGAAACCTCTGTAGCAGATATAAGTTCTACACCATTAAGTAGTTTTGGGTTGAAAGAAGCTGTAAAACTGGTTTCTAATGAAATGCTTATTTGGTCAATGTCGTTGTTATCAGCTTCCTCCACACAATAAACAATAGGTCCTCGCTCGAGTGCCACTTTAGCCTGATCATCCAAAACCTTTTCGTTGGCTTTCACTTTACGGATATCCATCGGTAATGTATATTCTACCCTGTCTCCTTTTTTCCAACTGCGATTTAGAACGGCATATCCCTTTTCAACAAGCAATTCTACAACTTCATTATTCACTTTAACAATAACACTATGAGAAGTTTCTCCCTCGTAACGGTATAAATTTCCAGGTACTGGTTGATTTTGTGCCCATCCCGGTATGCGCAGATAAAGGGCAAATTTAGTTTCCTTTTTAGGTGAAACTTCAATATTCACTGTCCCATCCCAAGGATACTCTGTTTGCTGCCGCACAGCTACAGCTGTACCATTTACCGTAAGCTTGGCATCGCTTTGTACAAATAAATTGACATAAACCCTATTTTTAGTTTGAGCATAAACATATCCTGGTACCGATGGCATGAAACGACAAAGATTTGTCGGACAGCAAGAACAATCGAACCAATGTTCCCGGGTAAGGCTTCCTCCACTGTTAAACGCATAGTGATTGTCACATTCCAGAGGATTTGGATAAAAGAAGGTATTTCCGTCAAGCCCAACACCTGAAATTACACCGTTATACAGACTACGTTCCAGTACATCTATGTATTTTGAATCACCGTGCAGCAGAAACATACGATAGTTCCAGTAAACATTGGCAATTGCGGCACAAGTTTCATTATAAGCAGTAAGGTTGGGAAGTTCGTAATTTTCACCAAAAGCTTCTCCATCATGTTTCGAACCGATACCTCCTGTTAAGTACATTTTTTTATCAACAATATTTTCCCAGATTTTATCAACGGCCGTTTTATATGCATCATCGTTGTATAAAGCCGCAATATCGGTCATTCCTGCATACATGTAAACCGCACGCACAGCATGTCCAACTGCTTCTGTCTGCTCTGTCACCGGTAGATGATCCTGATTGTATGGTCCCCAAAGTTTACGTTTAGTACTGTCACCACGCATATCCAGAAAATGACGGGCCAAATCAAGATATTCCTTCTTTTTGGTGATCATGTATAGTTTAATGAGCCCGGTTTCCACAATTTGGTGACCCGGCACAAGCGCCGGGTGATCCTGATTGAAAACCTTGACCAGCAAATCTGCATTTTTAGTCGCAATATCCAGAAAATTTGTTTTCCCAGTGGCCTGATAGTGCGCTGCTGCAGCTTCGAACATGTGCCCGCTATTGTAAAGTTCGTGACTACTTTCCAGTCCTTCCCAACGAGCGCCCGGTGGGCACCATGAAGCAGGAGATATCGTCGGATCAATAATTTTCCAGGTCGTCAGGTATCCGTCTTCTTCCTGTCCTATTTTAATTATATTGATTATCGAATCAACGTAATGATCCAACTTGGGATCAGGCATTGTTGTCATCGAATAGGCAGCTCCTTCTATTATTTTGTAAACATCGCTATCATCAAAAGGCATTTCTCCTTTTATTTTTCCTTCCATCACACCTCCGGCAATCAGGAAATTATCCATACGACCCATTTCTTCACATTTTGCAAAAGAAGCCGGAATAGTCACAGTTCTGTTTATTTCAATTTTTGGGAGCCAGAAGTTGTCGTTGATGGTCACTTCGTTAAACGGGACTCCGGTAATGCTGTAATCGGGAGCGGTGGCGATCTCTTTGGCTTTTTTCTGAGAGCAGGCTGCTGTCCCAGCTAAAGTAAGAATTATTAGCAGATTTTGTAGTTTCATAAATGTTCTCTTTATTGTATTTCAAATTTGATTTCTCAATTTAATTTCATACTTACATCCATTGTTCCCCCTATGAATCGGGGGAAATTAGGTTTAATGTACCGAAGCACAATTTTTCATAACTATCCTGACGAATCGCCCGTCGGTTTGCTCATTCAGACTTCCCGTTAAGGTGAAAAACCGCAGAAATATTCTCCTGATATACAGGCTTGTCTTAGAAAATTTCTGCGGTTTGTATTCATTTTAAATTAAAATTTTTCAGTTACTGCTTTGCCGGTGTAAGCCACTGTTTTTAAGGGTGTGCTTTCAGCCAAACCAGCGCCAGAAGTTCCATTTACCAAGACCAAACGGAACTGCCTTTTAGTTAGCATGCCCGGGAATTCTCCCTGACGACCGGCAATCGTAAGTGTTTGCTGAGCATCGTCCCATTTAAAGGTGATGGTTGAAAAAACGCCATTCTCGTAATTATAGTTATCACCCTCATCTTCATACAAAATAAATTCACCATCGGCACCAGGATAAATACGGATCTCCAGATCGTCCAATTTT
>JAESUW010000097.1 GCA_016760525.1 Labilibaculum sp. | reverse complement strand
GATCATCTTTTTTGTGATCACGGTCAAGCTATGGGAATGCAATCCGGTAATGAAATGTTGGGAGGGAAGTCTGCGATTACAGGTTTGGAAATGTGTAGTATTGTGGAGCAAATGCAAAGTTGTGAGACCGCCCAAATGATACTCGGCGATGTCTCTATTGGTGATCAATTAGAGAAGGTTGCTTTTAATGCATTACCAGGTGGCGTTAGCAAAGATTTTAAAGGTTTACAGTATTATTTACAGGCAAATCAGGTGAAAAGTGCATTCGGAAATTATGGTTTTGGTCAGCAATATGATAATGGATTGATGCCTGGTGCTTTTTCTGGTTATGGCTGTTGTCGTTTTAATTTGCATATGGGATGGCCTTATTTTGTAAAAAGCATGTGGGCATCAACTAAGGATAATGGTTTGGCAGCAATGGCTTACGGACCCTGTAATATAACAGCAAAAGTGGGTGATGGTGTTGAAGTTACAATCAAGGAGGATACGAACTATCCTTTTGGTGAATCACTTGTATTTTCGTTAACTACACAACAAGCAGTTTCATTTCCTTTAAAGTTAAGAATACCGGAATGGTGTAAATCTCCGGTGGTTAAAGTGAATGGTTCTGTGCAAACAGAAGTGGTTTCAGGGCAGTTTTATACAATCAATAGAACTTGGTACAATAATGATAAAATTGAGGTGGAGTTTCCAATGGAAGTTATTCTTAACGAGGAATTTAATCATTCGGTGAGCGTGCAGCGTGGTCCATTGGTTTATTCTCTTAAAATTGAAGAATCATGGGTAGAAAGAACCGATTTTGGAAATGGGTTTAAAGAATATGAGGTGCTTCCGCAATCAGATTGGAATTATGCACTTGTTTTAGATCTCAATAAGCCTGCAGATTCTTTTCAGGTATCAAAAGGAAAAATGCCTGAAAATCCTTACGAGCAAGCCACAACACCGGTAAGTTTGACAGTAGAAGCTAAAAAGCTTAATTCATGGGAGTATTCTTTAAATGGATTAATGGCCTGCGATCCTCCTTATGGCCCTGTTTCTTCCAATGAACCTACAGAACAGGTTGTCTTAGTGCCTTTTGGCGCACAAAATATAAGAGCAACCTGTTTGCCTGTTGTTGGAAAGCCAAGTCTGGAAACAACAAGTTTTAAAGATGACTTTTCTGACAATAATCAAGTTGGTTGGATTAACTATAGTGGCAGTCTGTTTGTCGAAAATGGCGAATATGTTGCAACCAATGTAGAAGGTCGTCCGGGAACAAAATCGGTACAATCGTCAACCTCTTTTTCCGATTTTATTTATGATGTAAAAATACAGGTAGGTGATGCTGGTGATGGAGGTGTTATTTTTAGAGCTGGCAGACTATCTTTAGGATCAGACGATTATAGTGGTTACTTTGTAGGTGTAAATGCTGCAGATAATCAAATTATATTGGGAAAAGCCAATGGTGATTGGTGTATGCTTCAGTCGGTATCTCATGATATTACAGCTAATAAATGGTACCAATTGAGAGTTATTGCCAAGGGGGCGAATATTAAAGTATTTGTAGATGATATGGATACGCCTAAAATTGAATATGTTGATAATTCTTTTTCTACAGGCATGATTGGTGTTAGGACTTATCAGGCGATTACCAAGTGGGATAATATTAATGTTGTTAGCTTATTGTCGAAGGATGTAAGTAGAAAAAAGTGATGAATGGTGTTTGGGTTTCCCCTAATCCGGTTAACGGATATCTTGAAATATCATTTGAGTCTAATAAAATAACACATTAAATTTCACTTACCCTAAAAATGAATAGTATATGAAATTGCAAAAAGAAATAAACAGGTTTCTGTGGCTGACATTGGTAATATTATTAGCTTGGAATTGTCATACATATGCAAAGCCAAGCAATAACCAATATGTTAATCTATTTATTGGTACATCAGGTGATCATGGGCAATGTGATCCTGGAGCTGCTGTTCCGTTCGGAATGATTCGGGTTTGTCCTGATTCCCAACCAAGAAGTCATGCCGGTTATGATTATGGCGTAAGCACGATTTCAGGAATTTCGGTAAATCGATTGTCTGGTGTTGGTTGTGGTGGTGCAGGGGGAAATCTTAGTATTAAACCCTCCCTTCCGGGATATAATTTACAGTTGGTTAAGGAAACAGAAAAAGCAGAGCCGGGTTACTACATGGCTATGCTGAACAATGGTGTGAAAACAGAGTTGACAGCTACTCACAATATTGCTGTAGAGCGTTATAGTTTCCCCAAACATACCGAGGCAGTTTTATCTTTAAATTTAGCAGCCTCCTTCGAACGTTTTATTAAAGAAGAACATGAAGTTATTGGCGATAATGAACTGGAAGGATATATTGTGTGTGCTAATGTATGCGGGCGGGGACAGTACAAGCTGTACTTTAATTTAACTTCGAACAAACACTTTAAAGTTAAGCGCGAAGTTAACAAACGATTGGTTATGGAATTTGAAGATGGCAATGCAAAGTCTGTTGAAATTCGCATAGCAGTATCTTCGGTAAGCCAAACAGCAGCTCGTAAAGAGAACGAACTGACCTGGAAAAAGAGCTTTTCACAAATAAAAAATCAGGCGAAACACTTATGGGCTGAAAAATTGGGTAAAGTTGAAGTAAAGGGTGGAAAAGAAGAAGATCAAATTATTTTTTACACCTCTTTATATCGCGCTTTACTAAGTCCTGCAAATGTAACATCATCAGATAATCAATATTTTGGTACAGATGGTAAAGTACATCAAACTGAAGGCTCAACTTATTATAGTTCCTGGTCATTGTGGGATACCTTCCGAACAAAGTTTCCATTGTTGGTTATACTGGAACCTGCAGTAATGAAGAATATTACGAATTCATTGGTAAGGCTTTATCTTAGTGGAAAAGAGAATTGGTCAACCTCATTTGAAGCTACACCAACTGTTAGAACCGAACATGCTGTTGTACTTCTTTTAGATGCTTATAAAAAGGGAATCAAAGGGATTGATTTTAACGTTTGTTACCAGCAGTTGTGTAATGAAGCAGCCGAATTACCAATGAATTCTCCAGATCAAAAACTGGAAGCGACCATCGATTTGTGGGCGTTGGCACAAATTGCTGATATTATTGGAAAAAAAGAGGATGCGGGTAAATATCAGGATAGGTCGGAACAATTATTTATTGATACCTGGAAAAATGAGTTTATGAACATAGATTCCGGTTATTCAAAGATGAGAGATAATGGATTGTACCAAGGAACGAGATGGCAATATCGCTGGGCTCTGCCACAATATTTAGATCAGATGGCTCTTCTGGCGGGGAATCGGGATACATTGAAAAATCAGTTGAGCTATTTTTTCGAAAATAATCTTTATAATCATGGCAATGAACCAGATATTCATGTTCCATATCTTTACAATAAATTAGATGCACCTGCAGCAACTCAACAGAAGGTACATGAGATATTAACAAAAAAAATAATTCATAAATACGGGGGTAATGCAGAGTTTAAAACGCCGGTTTTCGAGCGTGCTTACAACAATCTTCCGAAGGGATTTACGATAGAAATGGATGAGGATGATGGCACAATGGGAGCCTGGTATGTTTTTAGTGCAATGGGATTGTATCCATTAATAGTTGGAGAACCCAATTATGAGTTGGTACCTCCTCTGTTTAATCATGTAACTATTAAGTTAGAGAATGGTAAAACATTTACCATTAAATGTAAAAACAGAACAAACAAGGATGATGTATTAAACAAAGTATTGCTGAATAAAATTACTTTTAATAAATGGAACCTGTCTCATGAAGAGTTATTGAATGGAGGTGTGCTAGAGTTTATATATGATGTGAAAAATTAACATATTTTTAAATAAGGTTTTATCCCATTTTGAATAATTAGTGAGTCATGGCGAGTGAGAAAGACTCGGTTTAATGCCGATGGAATAAATAGAAGACTATGTTGTGCGTGGCGTACCGAACAAAGTGAGCTTATGAACACCTCTGTAATTATTCGTGAATTAAATGTAGTTAACTAATTTATTCAATCGGTATTATTGCTTCAAATAGGTCAGTTTTTAGTGTTATTTGGGTAGTATTTTGTCTTTAAATGTTTATTAAGTTAGTTTATTTGTAGAGAGTCTTTTTCATGACAAAATAAAGACGTGTCTAAAAAAAGTATTTATTTAAAAAAAGAAAACGTAAATATCTTCAAAAATGATAAGTCGTTTATATATCTGTTTGTTACTGTTAATAGTCCTTTCTTCATGTGATTTTTTTAGGCCAAAAGCCGAAGAATCAAAGGAGCAAATAACATTTAATAATCCAATTTTATCTGATGCAACAAAACCTTGGGCAGTTTTCCATGAAGGGTTTTATTATTATATGCATGGAATGGATGATAAGATTGTATTGTGGAAAACAAAAGATATTACTGATCTAAAAAATGCATTACACAAAGTAATATGGACACCAAAAGACCCTTCGCGAGCTCACCATATATGGGGACCTGAAATTCATTTTATCAATGGGAAATGGTATGTTTATTTTGAGGCTGATGATGGTAATACAGACAATCACCAGGTTTATGTAATAGAAAACTCTTCTAAAGATCCTTTTGAGAGAGAGTTTGTTTTTAAAGGACATATAAGCACAGATAAAGATAATAATTGGGCGATCCATCCTAATGTATTAAAACTTAAGAGTGGACTTTATATGACATGGTCGGGTTGGCAATCCCGAAGGGTTGAAGTCGAGCATCAGTGTATTTATATTGCAAAGATGAAAAATCCATGGACCCTCGATTCTGAAAGAGTTCTGCTTTCTAAACCGGAATTTGAATGGGAACGTCAATGGATTAACCCGGATGGAAGCAAAACTGCATATACAATTTACGTTAATGAGTCTCCTCAGTTTTTCCAGAGTAAGTTTCACGATAAAGTATATATATATTATTCGGCAAGTGGTTGGTGGACATCATTCTACGCTTTGGGGCAATTGACAGCTGATGCCAATAGTGATTTGTTGGATCCAAAATCCTGGGTGAAATCAAAACGCCCAGCATTTAAGCAATCCCAGGAAAATAATGTTTATTCTACAGGAAATTGCAGCTTTATTTCATCACCCGATAATACAGAATATTTTCTGTTGTATTCGGCTCGTAAAATTGAATGTGAGGCTGTCGGTGCGGCGGATTCCCGTACTCTCCGTTTGCAAAGAATTGAGTGGAGTGAAGATGGGTCACCTTATTTTGGAGTGCCGGTTCCTGAAGATGTTTGCTTAGATAAACCCTCAGGTATAGATTAAAAAGTGTAAAACATAATTTCTGATTTGTAATATTCTTTAGAGCCTTGCAGGCTTTGAATAGGGATCATATTACCTGAAAAATATAATATTGATAATAAAAAACGTAAAATTATTATGAGAGTACCTTTGATGATGTTAATGATGGTTTCAATAGCTTTATTTGCGAAAGCCTCTGAAAAATCTGTGAAAAAAGATGTGAAGCTGCGGGCTCCAGCAATACCATTATTGTCATCTGATCCATACTTTGGAGTATGGTCCACAACAGATAATCTTAATGAAAGCAATACTGTTCACTGGACGGGAAGAAAACATCCTTTGATTGGGGCTTTGCGTGTTGATGGCATATCTTATCGCTTTATGGGTGTTGAAGAACAATCATTTACTGCCATTGTACCAACAGCCAACGAAAAAAAATGGGAGGCTGTGTTTACCGAAAATCAACCTGATCCAAGCTGGACCACAATAGATTATAATGATAAGGACTGGAGCCGTGGAACAGGTGCTTTTGGAACAAAGGATTCTAAGATTTACTCCACATTATGGGAAAGTAAGGATATTTGGGTACGTCGAACTTTTGACCTTAAAGAGGATTTTAGTGCCGAAGATTTATTCCTGAAATATTCGCATGATGATATCTTTGAGTTATTTATCAATGGAGTTCAGGTGGTTAAAACAGGTTATACCTGGAACAATGATGTATTACTGGAGTTGGATGCAAAGACTAAAAAATTATTAAAATCTGGGAGAAATGTAATTGCTGCACATTGTCACAATAAGGTGGCCGGAGGATTTATTGATTTTGGTTTGTTAAAAAGGAATGATATTAAATCAAATTTTCATGCCAAAGCTATTCAAAAGTCAGTAAGTGTTTTGCCTACGCAAACACATTATTCTTTTGATTGTGGTCCTGTTGAATTGAACCTTACATTTACAGCTCCCTTGTTGATGGAGGATCTGGATTTAATCAGCACACCAATCAATTACATCAGTTACGATGTGTATTCAAAGGATAATAAAAAACATCAGGTTCAAATTTACTTCGAAACAACACCTCAGTTAACGGTAAACTCAGATTTCCAATTCGTTAAATCGGAAAAGATATTGAAGAACAGCTTTACCTATTTAAAAACGGGTACTATTGATCAGGAGATTCTAGGTAAAAAAGGAGATGATTTGAGAATTGACTGGGGACATCTGTACCTCGGCGGACAATTATCCAATCAGGAAAAGTTAGTTTTAGGTGAGTACTATTCTGTTAAGGAAGCTTTTATTAGCGAGGGTAAATTGCCGGCCGATACTGATCCTGCTGACCTATCTGAAAATATGAAGGAAGAAATGACAGTGTTGGCTTATTGTCATGATTTAGGTGAGGTTTCTAAAAATGAGGTGCAAGGTCATTTAATGATTGGTTACGATGATCGATATTCAATTCAATATTTTCATGAAAATTTACTGCCTTATTGGAAACATAACGGGCAGGTGAACATTTTTCAGGCTTTTGAAAAAGCAAGTAGATCATACGAATCATTGATGACCCGTTGTGCAGTGTTTGATCAAAAAATGATGTCGGATGCGGAAGCTGCCGGTGGTGTAGAGTACGCAGAGCTATGCGCTTTGGCTTATCGTCAGGCAATTGTTGCACATAAACTGGTTGAAGATAAAGAAGGTAATTTACTTTTCTTATCAAAGGAAAATCATAGTAATGGTTGTATAAATACGGTGGATCTAACCTATCCTTCAGCACCTTTATTTTTATTATACAATACTGAACTAATGAAAGGGATGTTAAATCCAATTTTTTATTATAGTGAAAGTGGCAGGTGGAAAAAGCCTTTTCCAGCACACGATTTGGGTACCTATCCTATTGCTAATGGTCAAGAATACGGAGGTGATATGCCAGTGGAAGAAGGGGGAAACATGCTGTTGGTTACCACTGCAGTTTCAATTGTGGATGGTAATGCAGAATATGCGCGTAAACATTGGGATGTGTTGACTACATGGGTTAACTATTTATTGAAGGAAGGTCTTGATCCTGAAAATCAGCTTTGTACCGACGATTTTGCCGGTCACTCAGCACACAATACCAACCTATCCATAAAAGCGATTATGGGCATAGCCGGATATAGTAAGATGGCCGGGATGTTAGGCAAAGATGAAGTGGCTGCAAAATATATGAAGGAAGCTAGAATAATGGCTGGTAAATGGACGTCAATGGCTGATGATGGTGATCATTACCGTTTGACTTTTGATCAGCCAAATACATGGAGTCAGAAATATAATTTGGTATGGGATAAGATCTTGGGATTAAATGTATTTCCAGCTAAAGTGGCTAAAAAGGAAATAGCATATTATCTAAAAATGCAAAAAAAGTATGGTTTGCCTTTAGATAGCCGCAAATCATATACAAAATCCGATTGGGTAATGTGGTCCGCTTGTCTGGCTGATTCACCAAAAGATTTTAAAAAAATTGTAGCTCCAATTTATAAGTATGCTAATGAAACACCATCTCGCATACCGTTAAGTGATTGGCATGAAACGACCGATGCAGTATCAATTAATTTTAAAGCCCGTTCGGTTGTTGGTGGATATTTCATGAAAATGCTGGATGTGAAATTAAACCCTCAGATTAATAAATAACACGATTAATTATCATAACTAAAAAATCAAACTGATATGTTTAAGTTAGGAGTCTTTGGTGCTTTATTGATATTTTTCTTTACTAATTGTTCTGATGAAAAAACAAACTGGGTACAGTATGTGAATACACTGCAAGGTACCAATTCTTCTTTTGAATTGAGCCGGGGAAATACGTATCCGACTCTGGCTATGCCGTGGGGTATGAATTTTTGGACTCCTCAAACAGGAGAGAACCGTAATGGATGGATTTATCAGTATTCAGCGAAAAGTATCAGAGGCTTTAGGCAAACACATCAATGTAGTCCCTGGACAAATGATTATGCTGCATTTTCCTTAATGCCTGTTTCTGGTAAATTAAAATTTAACCAGCACGATCGGGCTCTTCATTTTAATCATGAAAATGAGATTGCCAAACCGCATTATTATAAAGTGAAGTTTGATAACAATCTGGTGGCCGAGATGTCCCCTACGGAACGGGGCGCTTATATGCGTTTTACTTTTCCTCAAGGGGATGATTCCTATGTAATTGTAGATGCCAATAGTGGTGGAAGTTATGTCGAGTTTTTTCCGGAAGAGCGAAAATTGGTTGGATATTGTAAAAATGCCAATCATTCTGTGTCAAATAAATTCGCCAATTATTTTGTGATAGAATTTGATCAGGATTTTGAAACTTATGGAACCTGGAATGATCAATCGGAAAAGGTATTTTCAAATAGAAGTGTTGAACGTGGCAATTATGTTGGAGCTTATATTGGTTTTAAAAAAGGAGCAATTGTAAATGCTAAGGTAATCTCATCTTTTATCAGTCTTGAACAAGCCGAAATCAATTTTATGCATGAATTGGCCGATGCTGGTAAATTAGAAGATATAAAAGATAAGGCTGAAGCTGAATGGAATAAACAACTTGGGAAAATTGAAGTTGAAGGTGGAACAGAAGAAGAAAAGGCAACTTTTTATTCTTGTTTCTTCCGTTCCATGTTGTTTCCTCGTCAGTTTTTTGAATATGATGTGGATAATAATCCAATTTACTATAGTCCGTATGATGATCAGATTCATCAAGGATATATGTATACAGATGATGGATTTTGGGATACTTTTCGCTCTCAATTTCCTTTGAATATTATTCTTCATCCACAAATGCATGGCCGGTATATGCAAAGCTTACTAGATGCTTACGATCAAAGCGGGTGGTTGCCATCCTGGTCGTTTCCCGGTCATAGCGGAGGTATGATTGGTAATCATGCGTTTTCGCTATTGGCGGATGCGTATGTAAAAGGCATTCGAACATTTGATCCTCAAAAAGCATTGGAAGCGATGCGTCACGATGCTTCCTTTAAAGGTCCGCGCGGTCCTTCTATTGGACGAGATGCTGTTGAAGAATATCAGGAGTTGGGCTATATTTCAACTTTACATCATGGAGAAGCAACAGCCAAAACGCTGGAATATGCTTACGACGATTTTTGTGCCATGCAAGTGGCTAAGCTTGCCAATAGTCCTGAAGATGAGGCTTTTTTCGCTAAAACTATTTTTAATTATAAAAATGTTTATGATCCTTCTACCCGTTTTATGCGTGGACGTAAAAAAGATGGCAGTTGGTTGCCTGATTTTGATCCTACAGAATGGGGAGGCGCGTTTATCGAAGGAAGTGCGTGGCATTACCACTGGTCTGTGTTTCATGATATTCAGGGCTTAATTAACCTGATGGATGGAGATGCTAATTTTAATGCGAAAATAGATTCTGTTTTTTCCGTGCCAAACACTTTTAAAGTGGGCAGCTATGGGCAGGTAATTCATGAGATGACCGAAATGGTGCTAATTAATATGGGGCAATATGCGCATGGTAATCAGCCAATTCAGCACCTTCCATATCTTTATAATTATGCGGGAGAACCATGGAAAACCCAACAAAGGGTAAGAACCATTATGGATAAACTTTATAATTCTGGTCCGGATGGTTTTTGCGGAGATGAGGATCAGGGACAGACTTCTGCATGGTATGTTATTAGTGCTATGGGATTATATTCTGTTTGTCCCCTACAAATCGCGCCAGTTGCTTGGTGCCAACCATCCCTGCTTCGTCAATCACCAGAACCGAGTTTCGGGTCAGTAAATTATAGCCGTTCTTCCAGCTATATTCCAAAGAGGCCAAGGTTCGGCTTTCAATGCCAGAAGCCGTTTCCAGACCATCCGCAGCTTTGCCCGAAAGAGCTGCGCCAATCACCTGTAACCCTTGTTTTTCCCAAGCGTGACGCGCCGCTGATAGCATTGTACTTTTGCCAGCCCCCGCCAGACCAATGACACAAGAGAGTTTTCCCGAGGTCAGAACGTGACGAATTGCGGTTTCTTGTTCTGCACTCAGGTTTGCCCCTACCGATTTTTGCAAGGTGGTATTTTCCTTGGAAATGGCCGTGCCGATATGAGCGCGTGAAACAGAAGGTGCAGAAGTTGAAGCCATTATCCGCGCATCCGCCGACAAAGTGGCTTTGATGCTCAGGAATT
>JAESUW010000176.1 GCA_016760525.1 Labilibaculum sp. | reverse complement strand
CGAAACGAAATCAAATCACTGGGAATCATGAAAGATTTTGGAGCAGAAACCAATTGGGCATCAACAGAAATAGGTAATGATTTTTGGGTGTATAAAGGAGGATCTGTAGGTGAAATGTATGGATATAAATCAGATGGAAGATACGAAGTGTCCGATTTTCAGGGATACGACCAATCTGCCGAAGAATGGATTTTAAATGAAGGCGTTGCCGATAATTCAAGTGTTATCGGGGAAATACGTCCAGGTTCAATGAAACTAAAAGACATTACCGGAGACGGAAATGTAACAATAGACGATAGAACCATTATTGGAAATGCGAACCCTAAACATACCGGAGGAATGGTTTTAAGTGGCCGGATTTATGGCTTCGATCTTTCTGCTGTATTTAGTTGGAGCTATGGCAATGATATCTATAACGCTAATAAAATGCAATTTACCTCATCCAGTAAATATCAGTACAGAAACATGATTGACATTATGGAAGATGGTAAAAGATGGACAAACATTGATGCAGCAGGCGAAGTTGTAAACGATCCGCTTCAATTAGAAGAAATGAACAAAAACACAACAATGTGGTCGCCTTACATGAAAAGGTATGCATTTAGCGACTGGGCCGTGGAAGACGGATCTTTTCTGCGATTGAATACATTAACCTTAGGTTACCGATTGCCTTCTTCACTATTGGAAAAATTGCGTATCACAAACCTAAGATTTTATACAACCTGTTATAATGTTTTTACAATAACAGATTATTCCGGGTATAATCCCGAAGTTTCAACACGTCGGAAAACAGCATTAACTCCCGGAGTTGATTATTCAGCATACCCTAAAAGCCGACAGTTTATTTTTGGTATGAATCTTAATTTTTAATCTAAGTAAAGTTGGTTACTATGAAAAATATAGTTTTAATAATAAGTTTGGTAATTACAGGAGTATTCACATCTTGTGATGATTACCTTGACACACCTGCCAAATCAACGATTGATGAGTCTGTCCTTTTTTCTACGCCAGATTTAGCGCAAGGTGCTGTAGATGGAATTAAAACAGCTTTTGCAGAAACAAATGCACACAGGGCAAGGTTTGTTCCTTACTACGGATTTAATACCGATATAGAATTTCTATACAAATCAACAGAAGGACAAGACGATAAAGATGCTTCATTGGCTGCATATTCTGCAACCTCAGGCAATGGAAGAATGAATACTTCCAATAATGCCTGGGCAAAAATGTACGAAGGCATCGAAAGAGCCAATATTTGTGTTGAAGGATTAAAGACATTTGGCAATGTTGAAACGAATCCGGAAATGGCTCGTTTGCTCGGAGAAGCAATTACCTTAAGAGCAATTTATTACGGAGACCTTTTAAAAGCATGGGGTGACGTAATTCCCCGTTTCGCCCCAATTACTACCGAAACACTTTATTTGCCCAAAGTAAGCCGCGATACCATTTACAAAAGGCTGATTGCCGATTTGGATGAAGCTGCCGATTTAGTACCCTGGCCAAATGAAGTAGACGCTACATCAACAATCGAAGTGGTAAACAAAGCATTTATTAAAGGCTACAGAGCTCGCCTTTGCATGATTGCAGCAGGTTACTCTCAATATCCCGATGGAATTAGAAGAAGCGATGATTCTGAATTATCAGTAGCAAATCTGTATGCAATAGCCTTGCAGGAATGTATAGATGTTATTAATCAGGAAGGAACTTCCGTAGAACTGGAACCGGAGTTCGAAACAGTATTTAAAAAGAACTGTCAGGATGATATTTCAGCAGGAGGAGAAGCTTTCTGGGATATTCCGTGGGACAACAGTCGTGGTCGTTACGTGTCATCTTTTGGAGTTAAACACAACAGTAAAGATCAATATACAGGCACAGGCCGTGGAGGTTCAGCAGGACCTAACCCATCTTTATTTTACGATTACGATGTAAAAGACAAACGCAGAGACGTTAGTTGTGTCGTTTACCGATGGGCCAAAGCAGTTGATGATTTTGCACAACAAGAGCTAAGCAATATCGAAACAATGTATTTTGGTAAGCTGCGCTACGAGTGGATGGACAGATATATAACATCAAGCGACGATGGAGTAAATAAAAATTACATGCGATATGCCGAAGTCTTACTTATGGCTGCCGAATTGGAAAATGAACTGAATGGTCCCGAAGCTGCCGCACCATATCTAAAACGCATCAGGCAACGAGCTTTCGATGAAAGCGATTGGAGCGAAAAAGTAGATACCTATATTGCTGGTTTATCTACTAAATCAGCAATGTTCGATGCCATTGTTGACGAACATGCTTTCGAATTTTGTGGCGAAATGCTTAGAAAACAAGCATTAATACGTTGGAATTTACTTCAAACCAAAATTGATGAAGCTAAAGTGAAAATGTACAACCTTCGCAACAGAACCGGCGAGTATGCCGATGTACCTGAGAAACTGTATTATCGCATTAGCGAAGAAGATGGAGAAACACTTGAAATATATGGATTGAACAGAGGCGAAACAGACGATAAATCAGCAGAGTATGAATTTAATACAACATGGGTTTCAGAAGAGAAATTACCCGATGAGAGAATAGAATCAATGTATTATCAAGAGCCTGATGCCTATCAGTTCTGGCCAATTTGGCAAGTATTTTTAGATGCAAGCAATGGCACACTGTATAACGATTATGGATACTAATAAACGGCACAAATACAATGAAAAATAGACTTAAAAATATTGGACTTTTAATTGGGGCTTTCTTATTATTGTTCGTTGCTTCATGCGACGATATTGACCCGATTACAGAAGAAATTCAGTTCGACAGAGTGTTTACACCTTTAGAACTGGATGTGAAAATAAGCAATCAGGTAACTGCAATTTTAAATTGGTCTGTAGTAGAAAATATCGATCACTATGTAATTGAATTCAGCAAAGACAGTTTGGCATTTACTGATATCATAAATACAGTTACAGTTTTGCCTGCAGAAATACCTTATTCAATTACTCTTGAAGGAGCAACTCAGTACTCGGCAAGGCTAAAAGGAGTAAGTATTAATGAAGGACAAGATGATTCAAAATGGGCTAAAATTGCTTTTAAAACAAAAGACGAGAATATTTTTGAACCTCTGACTGATGAAAACATAGGGAAAACTTACGTCACATTAAACTGGCCATCCGGTAGCGAAGTAACACACTTTATTATTACACAAGGTGATATTCAAAGAAATATTACTGATGAAGAGAAAGTAGCAGGAGAAGCTACCATTACCGGGCTTACCTACGATACCCAATACAAAATAGTGATGTATGATGGTACCAACCCTAAGCAAAGGGGAGCAGTAACATTTACTACCATGCCCGAAGGTATTACTCTTTCTGCCACCGACGATTTAAATGAAATTATTACAAATGCAGCAGAAGGAGATGTATTTCTTTTAGAAGGTGGCGATTATACAGCATATGGTGGTACTATCACCATTAACAAATCCATTAAACTAAAAGGCCTTTTATCAAGCGATAAACCAATTCTACATGTACAGTTTGTATTGGAAGAAGGAGTGCAATCAGCAGAATTYATTAGTTTAGAAATGAAYGGAAATTATCTGGATTCTGAAACCGGRYTGGAAGARATGTTRGATAWKSCTTTYCARTATRCAAYYTCGGRWGMASCYTATGGWTYATTAAAAATTGAAGGATGTRWWRTTCAYRATTWYRRTAAATCKTTTATTKCWGGAGGRARMGNNNCATTCTCTGYRRCATCAATTYTGGTRGAYAATTGYATYGTRTCAGATATTTTRAMTGATGGTGGTGATTTTATGGATTTCCGTWWGTCTTATATTGCCAATTTAACAGTTCAGAAYACCACATTTTACAATTGTGCSACCGATACAGTTCGTGATTTTRTWCGYATGGATGGCAGTTCAAAAGGAAATRCTTACGATGATGGCTCAAATATACCAGTGATTGATATTAATCATTGTACATTTTATAATGTAATGAACAGCAGCTCTTCCACTAAGCGTTTCTTTTATATAAGATGGACTCAGCATACGCTAATTAGTTCCGGTAACTTATTTGCAGAAATGGGCAACTCGGTTTATTCTAACCAATCGTTAACATTACAGCCAGACTGTTCCGGTAACAATTACTTTAATGCAGAAAATTACTACGTACCTGATACAGGAGGTAATAATTTGGTTGACAATTCATCTGATTACACAACTCTGAATCCTGGATTCAGCGATGCGGCAAACGGAGATTTTACCATCTCAGAAACCACACTCATCGATAATTTTGTTGGAGATCCCAGATGGAGATAATATAGAAAACATTATAATTTGAAAAGTTGGGAATAGCAAGCAAAGCCTATTCCCGGCTTTCTTTTCGTATTTAGTATCACATTTACGTTAATTGTTTCGCTTGATGTAAGCCGATGATAATAAGAGTCAGGTTCGTGTCAAGTCAAACATGCTAATTGATTTAACCTGTCAGAGTGCGAAGCTCCTGACAGCGTTAACTCCAACAGGTCTTCGACTCTGTAGGGTTAAGAAATTATCCGAAATTTAATACATGACCAACACTTGTATTTTGACAATTAAGTGATATGCAAAAAGTAATTTATGACATTAATTCTTACTCACAGCATTCTTCCTTTCAGGGGAGATCCCGACAGGGAGAGGGGTGTAGTGATAATAATAATAACCAGCTATTTATCCGCCACTTAAGACTTGACCTTTTACTAATATTAATCCCGAAAACTTTGGGAACTAACGGACTATTGCAAAAACCATGATAAAAATAATTTCTCAGCTGCTCTTTGTATGCTTTTTAATTTTAGGAGCTTGTAAACAGAAACCAATAACTGTTTATATGGCCGGAGATTCTACCATGGCGAATAAAAAGCCTGAAAAATTTCCCGAAACAGGATGGGGAATGAAGATTTCGCAGTTTTTTAACGAAAACACCCGTTTTGAAAATCATGCTAAGAATGGAAGAAGTACACGTACTTTTATAGAAGAAGGACGTTGGGATTCGTTAATATCAAAACTGAAAGCCGATGATATTGTGTTTATTCAATTTGGGCATAACGACCAAAGCAAACACAAAGTAGATAGATATACATCCCCCGAAGATTATTATCGGAATTTATGCCGTTTTGTTGATGATGTACATGCAAAAGAAGCCATTCCCATTTTATTTACACCCGTAATGCGTCGTAGGTTTAACGAAAACTCAGTGTTTTACGATGTACACGGCGAATATCCCGATTTGGTTCGCGCAGCAGCCGAAGAAAAAGGAGTTGCACTAATTGACATGCACAAACTTTCGGAAAAGCTTTTGGTGGATTATGGCGAACAAGAATCTAAAAAAATATTTTTACAGGGTGAACCCGGAGAGTTGAAAAATTATCCGAATGGAATTGAAGACAATACACATTTTAATGAACGAGGAGCTACAGAAATGGCAATGTTGGTTGTGCGTGCCATAAAAGAGTCCGATACATCCCTAAAGAAAAGAATTAAAAAGGATGTTTTTAATCACTAGTGGTAAGTCTGGTATAATGCTTCGGGTAATTTACGAACCCGACAGAGTCGAAGACCTGTTGGAGTTAGCATTGTCAGGAGCTTTTCATTTTGACAGATTTGTACGTCACACTATACTTGCCATCAGATAATAAGTTAGAATATGAGAAAAATTATTATTGTTACATGCTTTGTTTTTATCTTTTTAGGATGTTCAGAAAAGCCTGAGAATTTGCTTGAACTACACATTAAAAATCCTGCAAAAGAGACTTTTATTGGAGTAAGTGATTTATTACTGTCCGATTTATCCGGTTTAACGCCGAAACAAAATGTAATTGTCATTGCCAATGGAAATATGATTCCCTCGCAGTGGGCAGATAAAGATGGAGACGGAAGTTTCGATGTTTTATCAGTAGAAGTAAATATTGCTGCACAATCTACACTATCAGTCGAAATTGTAAATGGAAATGATGTGAAAACAGCTCCTTCTTTTCTGAAAAAAACACAAGCCGAATTGTGGCATAAAACAACCGGGAAATTTAAAGAAGGCAGATATGTTGGAGGAGGTAACTTTTCACGTTTCGATTCCTTGCGCGTACCCGATGGCTTTATGGATCATGCCTATTTTATTAAGTACGAAGGACCAGGTTGGGAGTCCGATAAAGTTGGCTATCGTTTATATCTCGATTGGCGTAATGCAGTAGATGTATTTGGCAAAAAAGTAAGAGAGCCAGTATTAGAAAATGTAGGAATGGATGGTTATGAATCATATCATCACGAGCAGGATTGGGGCATGGATATTTTAAAAGTAGGCAAATCTTTAGGTATTGGTTCCATTGGCTGGTGGAATGGAGAAAAAGCAATTAGAGTTGAAAAAACCGATAGCGTAATTTGCCGTGTTTTAGCCGATGGAATAATAAAATCGCAAGTGCAGACATGGTATTACCGATGGGATTTAGGARWGCAAAAAGTGAACCTYAATTCTGTAATTTCGATTGATGCAGGAAGCAGAATGACACATGAATGTTTACTCTTTGATGCTCCGGTAGCAAATATCTGTACAGGCATTAGAAAAGAACCTAAAGGAAAAGTAATTCAGATTAAAGGAGAAAACGAAAAATGGGCTTGCCTGGCAACATGGGGAAAGCAAAGCCTGAACAACGATCTGCTGGGACTGGCAATCATCTATCCAAATCATCAAGCAGAACTAACAGAAGACAAGCACAGCCATATCGTTCAATTTAAGAACCCATCAACACAAATAGAATATTACTTTTTGGCAGCATGGGAAAAGGAGCCAAACGGAATTAAATCGGAAGAAGCTTTTGTAAAATACATAAAGGAAGAATTAAATAAGTTGGAAACACCATTAATCATCACTAAAGTAGAAAACCATGAGAATTAGCTTGATATTCGCCCTGGCTCTGATGATTATTTCATGCAATGTAAAACAAGAAACACCAGATGAAATAAAAAAAGCAATTTTGCAGCGCATCAAAGCACCCGTTTTTCCCAAACAAGATTTTTTAATTACTGATTTTGGTGCCAACACAGGAGATTCATTGCAAGCCAACCAAGTGGCCTTTGCAAAAGCCATTGCAGCATGTCATAAAGCAGGTGGCGGTAGAGTCGTAGTTCCTTCCGGACAATATCTTGTAAACGGACCTATCCATTTAAAAAGCAATGTAAACCTGCATCTCGAAAATAGAGCGGTTATTCGTTTTGGTTCCAATCCCAAAGATTATTTACCCCTTGTAAAAACAAGTTGGGAAGGCACATTTATTTACAACTACAGCCCGTTTATTTACGGATATAAACTTACGAATGTAGCCATTACAGGCAAGGGAGTAATCGATGGCGAAGCGTCTAACACCTGGAGCAAATGGAAGGCTATTCAGTACGATGATCAGTTTTTATCCCGCCAAATGAACCACCAATCCGTTCCTGTTGAACAGCGAATTTTTGGAGAAGGACATTACTTACGTCCACACCTTATTCAATTGTACGATTGCCAAAATATTTTAATAGAAGATATAAAGCTTGAAGACTCTCCCTTTTGGTGTATTCATTTACTGATGTGTAAAAATGCAAGCCTAAGAAGATTATCGTACGATGCTCAGAATAAAAACAACGATGGTATCGATCCCGAATACTCCGAAGATATCTTAATTGAAGACATAGACTTTAATAATTCCGATGATAACGTAGCCATAAAAGCCGGACGCGATCACGAAGGGCGAAGCATGAAAAACGGATCTAAAAACATAATTATTCGAAACTGCCGTCTTAAAGGTTTGCACGGCATTGTAATTGGCAGCGAAATGTCAGCCGGAGTTCATCATGTGTTTGTTGAAAATTGTAAAGCCTTAGGCTATTTAAAAAGAGGACTGTACATTAAATCAAATCCCGACAGAGGAGGAGAAATCAGCCATATTTACTTTAAAAATATTCGGTTGGATGAGGTCGAAGATTGCTTTTTTATTACCTCCTTTTATCATTCCGAAGGAGAAGGCTTTGAGAGTTACATACACAACATTTATATCGATTCGGTATATTGCAGAAAAGCTTCAGCCAATGGAATTGTTATCCAAGGCTTTCCATCAAAAAAAGTGAAAAACATCTATTTTAATGATGTAACGATTAGTTCCGCTAAAAATGCAATCAGCATGCAGGAAACAGAAAATATCGTATTTAGTAATTTGAATATAGGAGTCGTAGCAGAAGCACCATCCCATGTGCAATAAGGAAATTTAAAAATACAAACCAAGCATGAAGAAACTAATCGTTCTATTTTTCATATTTTTGTCAATACCCTTATTAAAAGCCACAGAAAAAGGAGACATAGTGGTTGCTACCGATGGCACAGGAGATTTTAAAACCATAACCGAAGCCATTGGTAATCTATCAATGTACAACTATCAGCGACTGGTCATTTATGTGAAAAACGGAGTGTATAACGAAAAAATCAGGATTGAGAAAGACTACCTTACAATTAGAGGCGAAAGTCGGGAAAATACGATAATAGAGTATAGTCAATTGCGTTCCGACTGGAAAGAAAAACCTGATTTTACAGGCCCTGCCGTTATCAATATTCATGCCGATGATGTCGTGTTGGATCAGCTTACCATTCGCAATACCCAGCCACAGTTAGGTCCTCATGCTTTTACCATTTACGGAACAGGCACCCGAACCATAATTACAAACTGTACCGTTACCAGCAAAGGAGGCGATACCGTTTCGCTGTGGAATTACAAAAATGGCATGTACTACCATGCCAATTGTTATTTTGAAGGTTGCGTAGATTTTGTTTGCCCAAGAGGATGGTGCTTTATTCGCGATTCACAATTTAATCAGCTAAAAAAAACAGCAACACTATGGCATGCAGCAGTAGCAAATAAAGATCAGAAATTTGTACTTCGAAATTGCAAATTCACCGGAGTTGAAGGATACAGCCTGGGACGTCATCATTACGAAGCACAGTTTGTTTTAATTGACTGCCAATTTAGCAAAGAAATGGCCGATAAACCCATTTATTACCATCAATACAAAGATCATCCGGAAAAAAACCGCCCTTATTTTTGGCGCGACCGATACTATTTTTACAATTGCACAAAAGAAGAACAAGCATACAGTTGGTATGCCAATAACCTTCGTAATGCCGAACCACCAATCCATCAGCAATCAGTTTCAGCATCATGGGCCTTTGATGGCCTTTGGAATCCAGAAGAAAAAAGCCTGCCGTACATCATCAAATACGAGATTAATAAAAATCAACTTACCTTGCAATTTAACGAACTCGTAGGAGTCGATCCATCATTACTATTAGAGACCTCCACAGGCAAAAAAATAAGCTTTGTAACCGGGCAAGGGCGCAATAAAATTCTCCTGAAAAGTAATCAAATACTAACACCAGCCGATTTTGAAAAATCGCTTGACATTAGATCCGGAAGAATTTTTGGTATCCGGGCAAATATTTATGAAAGAGTTATTTCAGATAGTATTAATTTAAGAGGATTAATCACAGATGTAGAGTGAGTTTATGACTCATTTATTATTCAATGGTTCGTTAAGTATTTTGTTGATTGCTAGATGATTATATTAATGGTGTTATTTTGTTAATAGTTCGTTAAGGTTTTGTAAGTGTCTGATCTTTAGTGTGATTTACTTAAAAGGTGTATTTGTGTAAAGGCGTGGTAATAAGTGTTTTGTAAATCAAGCTAATGTCTCATATCTAATCCCGAAAGCCTTCGGGACTAACGGACTATTGTTATTATGTCCATAATCGGTATAGAAGGGAGGCATCAGTCTCCTTTTTTTTTCGGGGGTTCCCTTCGGTCGGGCTATCCGCTCATACTCCTCGTTCGCTAAGGCTCACTGTGGGGTAACCGCTGCTATCCCTAACCCAAGTCGAAATAAGACTGTCATTCAGAGGAGGAACGACGAAGGAATCTGTTATAAATTGGAAACCTCATTTTTACAACCTGCAAGCACCAACAAAGAGAGCAATAAATCCCGATATCATAACTTTGGTATTCAGCTTTTCAGTTCGGCTTACCAATCAAATACCCATTCAACACAAAATTTGCGTTTTTGTAATTTAGAAATTACGATTAACACCCCTCAAATTTAGTTTTCCCCTCCTTTTTTTTAAGGAGCGGTGGATTGGTTCTATATTTTTATAGAAACAAGACGGGGTGGTTCTATGCATGCTTTCGGGAGATTCCCTTTGGTCGGGCTATCCGCTACTATTCCTAAGCCAAGTCGAAATAAGACTGTCATTCAGAGGAGGAACGACGAAGGAATCTGCAACAAGTTGGAAAAACCTTTTTTAAGCGATGATAAAAGGGAGTAGATCGGTTCCTGTATTTTGTATTTCTCAATTTGGCTTTCCGACTCATAGTCGGACTCCCAATATCTAACAAATACCCTTTTTTCCCCTC
>JAESUW010000017.1 GCA_016760525.1 Labilibaculum sp. | reverse complement strand
TTCAGAACTTATTAAGGGTGCACAAATAAATTATAAAATGGTTGATACCCCTAACACGAAAAGAGGTACCAAAAATGTTGAATTTCCATACTCTTTCTCAAATGAATAAATTTCTATTAAAATTGAAAACAGGTACGACACTTGTATCCTCATACTTATTGCTTATGCTGTTTTGTATGCCTCTTGGTAAGGTGAATGCTCAATGCAAGGAGGATAAAAATCATTCATTACAGACTTCAGGAAATCCTATTGTAGCAGGTTGGTATGCCGATCCGGAAGGGATTATATATGATGATTGTTATTGGATATATCCTACCTATTCTGATGTTTATGAAAAGCAGGTGTTTTTTGACTGTTTTTCATCGCACGACTTAATCACATGGACGAAACACGAAAGGATTTTAGATGCCAACGAGCTTGAATGGGCACATAAAGCGATGTGGGCACCTGCTGTAATAGAAAAAGAGAATAAATATTATTTATTCTTTTCGGCTAATGATGTTCATGAAGGAGAAGTTGGAGGAATTGGTGTTTCTGTGAGTGATAAACCTCAAGGACCTTATAAGGATTTGTTGGGGAAGCCTCTTATTAATGATATTGTGAATGGTGCACAGCCTATTGATCAGTTCGTATTTAAAGATGATGATGGGACTCATTATATGTTTTACGGTGGTTGGGGCCATTGTAATGTTGTTAAACTGAATGCTGATTTTACCGCTTTACAAGCTTTTCCAGATGGGGAAATGTATAAAGAAGTAACTCCTGAAGGTTATGTAGAAGGACCATTTATGTTTAAAAAGAACGGAAAATACTATTTTATGTGGTCAGAAGGAGCTTGGGGAGGCAGTGACTATCGGGTGGCTTATGCTATTTCAGAACATCCCTTGGGGCCTTTTAAACGTGTCGGTGTTGTACTAAAAGAAGATGCAGAAGTTGGTAAGGGCGCTGGTCATCATTCAATAATGCACAACCCAATTAGTGATAATTGGTATGTTGTATATCATCGGAGACCATTGTCCGAAACGGCCGCAAATAACCGCGTTACCTGTATCGATCGTATGTATTTTGATGATGAGGGATTTATTAAACCAGTTAAGATTACGCATCAAGGGGTTTGTTTAGATAAACTTACCGATAAATATCTGATTAAAGAGAATTAGTCAGGATATTGATTTTGTTACGTTTTTTAGTTTGGAAAAAGAGGATTGTCTAATAATTGGAAATCCTCTTTTGATCTGCTGTTTTTACTTATAAGGTTGAGGAGAGGGATTTTGTACTAATTTAGATCCTGGAAGTAATGCTGGTTGTAATTATAGACTTATGCCGATAAATATGACCATATCCCCGAGGGAAAATAGATCTGACTGTGGTTAAAAAGGTAATATACCAATTATTTGGAGTAAGAGGTAATCTGATTATTAAACCTTCCTTTATTCAATTCGATTTGCATTTAATAATTCAACAAATACAAAACAATGAGAAATAAAATATTACAAGTATTGCTGTTGCTCAACCTTATGCCTGTTACTTGTGTTTTATCACAAGAAAATTACAAGAATAAGGATGTCAAGAATGAATATCATAATAAGGATTTTTACGATGTAAAGATATATTCAGATAAGGAACTGAAATTTAAGAAGAATCCGAAAAATATTATTCTATTAATAGGAGATGGGATGGGAGTTTCTCAAGTGTTTTCAGGTATTACAGCCAATAAGGGAAAGCTTCATTTGCAAAACATGAAGGCCATAGGGTTTTCAAAAACTCAAAGTGCTTCCAATTATATTACAGACTCGGCAGCTGGAGGTACAGCTCTTTCTTGCGGTAAAAAAACTTATAATGGGGCTATTGGTGTTGATAGTGATAAAAAATCCATTGAATCGATATTGGAAATAGCTGAGAGAAATAACAAAGCTACGGGGCTTGTATCTACGTCAGCCATTACACATGCTACGCCGGCATCATTTATTGCTCATCAGCCTGATCGAGGTATGTATGAAGAAATTGCTGCAGATTTTCTGGAAACTGAAATCGATGTTTTTATTGGAGGTGGTAAAACATTTTTCACCAATCGTAAGGATGGACAGGATTTATGTAAAAAGCTTAAGGAAAACGGTTATGAGATGTTTGATAAGCTTGAAGATGCTGAATCTGTTAGGGATGGTAAGCTAGGGGTTTTGACTGCTCCAGAACATAATGGGAAATTTTCGGAAAGGGGAGATATGCTGCAAAAGGCTACAGCTAAAGCATTAGAGATTTTGTCGAAAGATAAAGATGGTTTCTTTTTAATGGTTGAAGGATCTCAAATTGATTGGGGTGGTCATCAAAACAACACCTCATTTGTGGTTGGTGAAATGCTTGATTTTGATAAGATGATTGGTCAGGTGTTGGAGTTTGCTGTAAAAGACAGGGAAACCTTAGTGATTGTAACTGCCGATCATGAAACTGGTGGAATTGCTATAATGGACAGTGATATGTCAACGGGATTTGTGAAAGCTAAATTTACTACAGGTGGACATACAGGTGTGATGGTTCCCGTTTTTGCTTTTGGCCCAGGAGCAGAGGAATTTATGGGGATTTATGAAAACACTGCCATTTTTGATAAAATGCTAAAGTTGTATCGGTTCAAGAAATGAGAATGAAAAATTAAAGGTTCTGCTATCAATAATAGTTCGTTAAGTTTTTTGTTTCTTAGACTGATACGTAATAAGGTTATTGGTGATTAAAGGGCTGAAAATAACAGGTTTATAAGTCAGTCTAATATCTAACGATCCTTTAATAAAGGAGCCTTTAATTTTAATGTATTATCAGTCTCTGTTATCGGATGAAATTTCGTGAAGTGAAAAGAAAGCCATTGTTTTCGGGCAGTAAAGATAGTATCGGACTTTAGTCTGATACCATTCAATCTGCTGCAGGAATTACTTCATTGATAAATGAACAATAGTCTGTTTTAAGCTGGTTTTACCAAATATCTCAATTGTTATTCTTTGTTTGAAATGACACATAACATTACTGATAATCAGTATTAGTTCTTGTAGGGGGATAATAATTACCTTCGATGTTCTTCTGGGGGTGTTCAATGAAAAAATGATGATTTAAAACAATTCCTTTGTCATTGAAGGGTTTCTACGGAAGGTCTTTATTTTTTAAAAAGTGATTTCTTAGAAAAAAAAGTTAGATTTTAGTTCGATTTACAACTAGTTTTAAATTAATCACTCTAAAAAACAGTAACCGTAACTCAAATGTATTAATAATGAGGAGTGTCTGAAATGTTAACGAACTGTTGAGAAAAGGCAGTCGTAAGGCTGTTTTTTTATTTATTGTAATTTCTGAGTAGTTAATTTTATTGGTGTTGCTGGTAGATTTGGTACGATTTTGTTGTAAAATGACCATTTTTTAGTTTAAATGGGGATGGTAATTGGCTATGTTTGTACAAGAGTCGGCGCTTTACGATCTCTCAAACTAGGTTATTTTATCTTTAAAAATAGTATAATTATTACTGGATAATATGAAAAAAACATTCGTAAGAATAGTCCTGTTTTATTTTCTCTTAAGCATGTCTGTCTTTTCCTTTGCACAGAACTGGTCGCCGAAAAAAGCACCATTAATGACCCAATGGGCTAGTGATGTTAATCCGGATAATACTTTACCAGAGTATCCACGTCCTCAAATGGTACGGAACGATTGGCTTAATTTAAATGGTTTATGGGAATTTGCGTTTGGCGAGCAAGGAGATAGGGTGCCTGTTGGAACTCCGTTATCAAAGAAAATATTGGTGCCATTTCCTGTTGAATCAGCGCTGTCTGGTGTTATGGAGCATCATGATAGAGTATGGTACAGACGAAAATTTAAGGTTCCTTCTGATTGGGATGGGAAACAACTTTTATTGCACTTTGGTGCTGTCGATTGGGAGTCGGAAATTTATGTGAATGGAAAGAGTGTTGGGATTCATAGAGGAGGTTATGACCCATTTAAATATGATATAACTCAATATCTTCAAGGAAAGGATGAGCAGGAGCTTATTGTAAGGGTATATGACCCCACTCAGATTAAGGGACAACCCAGAGGAAAACAGGAGATTCCTCCTCATGCCAATCTGATTATGTATACTCCTGTAACAGGCATTTGGCAAACGGTTTGGCTCGAACCGGTTCCGGTCACAAATATCAAGGGATTAAGAATGGTGCCGGATATTGATCGCAGTGTGTTAAAACTGACTGTTGAAACATCAGTAGTTGATGAAGATATTACCGTTAAAGCTACTGTACTGAATGCGCAAACGATAGCATCAAAAGTTAAAGGTAAGGCTAATATCGAATTTGAAATTCCTATTTCAGATGCCAGATTATGGTCGCCCAATGATCCTTTTTTGTATGATATAAAGATTGAACTTAAAAAGGGAAGAACGACCTTAGATGAAGTGAGTAGTTATTTTGGGATGCGCAAAATTTCGCTGGGAAAGGTGGGGAAGTATCAAAAAATTCTTTTGAATAATGAGTTTTCATTTAATTTTGGATTTTTAGATCAAGGATATTGGCCCGATGGCCTTTATACTGCACCTACTGATGAAGCGCTTAAAGCAGATATTGAAATTCAGAAAACGCTTGGCTGTAATATGGTGCGTAAACATCTTAAAGTAGAGCCACAACGTTGGTATTACTGGGCCGATAAATTAGGGATACTGGTTTGGCAGGATATGCCGTCATGTAATTCCTATATCTCTAATGATCCCCCTATCGAGAAAGCAGCATTTGAACAGGAACTGGTCAGTATGATTACTACTCATCTAAATAGTCCGTCTATTGTGAGTTGGATATTGTACAATGAAATGCAAGGCCAGTATGATACAAAGAGATTAACACAATTGATTTCGGACTTGGATCCTTCACGCCTAATAAATCCAGCGAGTGATAATATAGATAAGGATTATGCAGGACATATTTTTGATAAACATTCATATCCCGGGCCTTCATGTCCTAGTGCTCCTAATATGGCATTGGTTTGTGGTGAATATGGCAGCGTAGGGCTATCTGTTCACAATCATGAATGGAAAAAAGGAGAAGGAGTTAGCATGATAATGGTTCCTACTGCTGAGGATTTAACAAATACATATGAGAATTATATCAATCAGTTGCTTGATTTTAAATTAAATCAGGGTTTGAGTGGTGCTGTGTTTACACAATTAACAGATGTTGAGCAGGAAGTAAATGGTTTGTTAACTTATGATCGTGTTTTAAAAGTTGACGTAGAAAAAATCAGGTTGCTCAACGAAAAATTGATTTATCAGACGATAATCTCTACCTCAGATGTGCTTCCAAATGCAGCAAAAAAGAACAAGCCTGGCAGTGTATATTAATTGGAATGGTATAATAATTATACTTATGTTTCCACAGATGAAAATAAACCAAAAAATGACTTTGAATGAGTGTTAATTTAATGGGTGTGTCTTATATTTAGGTCTCTTTTTTTGGATTGTAGAGTCAGACATAGATAAGTTACTGGTTAATTTAGCGCATTTGATGAAAATTGATAAGGATGATAATGGATTTACGAATTGGATATATAAGTTACACCCAGACATAAAATCAATAGCTAACACATGAAGAAAGTGCTTTTTTTATTGATAATCTTTTTGCCTGTTTTCAATACTTTAGCTTCTAATAAATTAAGTTTTGAGAAGTATCAAGTAGAGAACGGCTTATCTCATAACGCAGTTTGGTGTGTTATGCAGGATAGTTTTGATTTCATGTGGTTTGGAACTAGTGATGGTTTAAATTGTTTCGATGGAAAAGATTTTAAAATTTTTCGACGTAATTCTAAAGACAGTTTATCATTAGGGAATAATTACATTCAATCTTTATATGAAGATCAGGAGCAAAATTTGTGGGTTGGTACCAACAACGGACTTTATATTTTTAATAGGCGTACAGAAACATTTGCATTTTTTAATGTTCGAACTGAAGATGGTGTAGTAATTAGTAGTAAGGTTACAAAAATAGTAAAAGGTAAGCCCGGTTTTCTTTGGATTGCAACTATGGGACAAGGGGTTTTTCTTTTTGATGTAAAAACAAGAAAGCTGGTTCAGAATAGTATTTATACATCTTTTGTATGGGATATTATTAAAGTTAATGAGGGGGATATTATTGCTACTTCCCATCACAATGGATTGATTTGCTTTAATAAAGACGGTCAATATATTCGATCGTATGAACCAGAAAAAAGTAATAAGAGTACAAGTAGTGAAGTTCGAGCACTTTGTTATCAGGATGATATTATTTGGTTTGGTATGGGAACGGATAGATTCTACAAACTAAACCTAATAACCGGTCAGATGAATTTAGTTGGGCTGAGAGGTGACAATTCTGAGGTTTCTAATATTCGAAGTATTTTCCCATATACTAAGAATCAACTTTGGTTAGGAGGAGATAATGGCTTATACCTTTTTGATATAAAAAGTGAGCAGTTCAGCCGTATTGATAATATTGAGGATCCCAAGGGATTAAGCGATCAGTTTGTTTGTGATATGGTGAGGGATCGTGAGGGTGGCATCTGGGTTTCTACCTACTTTGGTGGTGTAAACTTTTTACCTAAAAACTTTTATCTATTTGAACATTATCGCCCATTAGATAAGGACAGATCTATTTCAGGAAAAGCTATTAGTGCATTTCGTGAAGATGAAAATGGGAATGTGTGGATTGCCACCGAAGACGGTGGTTTAAACTATTTGAATAATCAAACCAAAGAAATAAAAAAATATCTTCCTCATAATGATCAAAACAGCATAAGCGATTATAATATTCATGCTTTGCTGATAGATGAAAACAAATTATGGATAGGGAATTTTTCCCAAGGTATTGATGTTTATGATTTGGAAAGAAAAACGTTTAAAAACTACCAGCATCGGAGAGATGATTCAAAAAGTATTTGTGATAATTCAATATACGAATTGTTTAGGGATAGCAGAGGTGATATATATGTAGGAACCGCTTGGGGCTTATGTAAATATGATCGAAATACAGATTCTTTTATGACAATCCCGGAAATTGGAGTCAGGGTTCACGTTTTTGTCATGTTAGAGGATTGTCGTGGTGATTTATGGGTAGGTAGCTATAACTCAGGAGTGTTTCGTTACAATTCCAGAACAAAAAAGTGGAGTCATTATATTCACAACAGTAAAGATGCAACGAGTCTGGTTGGAAATAGTGTCATTTCGCTTTTTGAAGATTGTCATCAGAAATTATGGATTGGAACCGAGGATGGTGGCCTTTGTTCATTTGATGATAAGGAAGAAAAATTTACAGCTTTTGATCCCGAGAACATATTGTTGCCCAATCATGTAATTTATGCTATTGAACAGGATGAGTTTGAGAATTTTTGGATCTCTTGTAATGCAGGACTTGTGAATATTAACCCTTATACCAAAAAAAACCGAAGAGTATTTACAAAGGCTGATGGTTTGCAACGGAATCAATTTAATTTTCGTTCATCACTTAAAGCTAGTGATGGGAGAATGTATTTTGGAGGTATTAATGGATTCAATATTTTTAATCCTAAAGTGTTTATCGAAAATAAATTTATACCTAAAGTACGTATTACTGATTTTAGGTTGTTTAATAAGCGTGTAAAAGTTACCGATAAGAATTCTCCGCTTACAAGCCCTGTATATATGCAACAGGAAATGGAACTTAAATATGATCAGAATACATTTAGCTTTTCCTTTATTGCTTTAAGCTATCAGGCTCCTGCTAAAAATCAATATACTTACCTAATGGAGGGAGTAGATAAAAAATGGAACGTGGTAGATAATGGTTTAAATACTGCTTATTATACGAATTTACCACCTGGACAATATACATTTAGGGTCAGAGGGACCAATAATGACGGAGTATGGAATGAAGAGGATACGGTATTAAAGATCCGGATACTACCACCTTATTGGAAATCGAATTGGGCACTGATTTTGTATGGTTTAATTCTAAATGGTTTAATTGTTTGGTTTTATCGCTATAGAATTCGTAAAATAAAAGTGATTCAAGATGCCCGGTTAAAAGCTTTTCAAGAGAAGCACGAGAAAGATAGTTATGTTTCTAAGATTAATTTTTTCACCAATTTGGCACATGAAATACGCACACCAGTAAGCCTTATTAAACTACCACTTGAAAGAATAATTCATTCCGGAGATGGATCACAACGGACAAAAGGTTTTTTATCCACGATTGAAAAAAACACAGATTACTTGTTAATGCTTATTAATCAACTTCTTGATTTAAGAAAGACCGAGGAGATTGAATTTCATCTTCAAATTAAATCTACTAATGTCAGTCAAAAGCTGAAAGAAATATATGAGCGTTTTCATCAACCAGCCGAAATTAAAGGAATAGATCTTAAAGTAGTACAGCCTTCCGACGATTTGATTACAGGAGTTGATACCGATGCCTTTAATAAAATGGTAAGTAATCTACTGAGTAATTCGCTTAAATATGCGGTGTCGAAGGTTGAATTGCGTTTGGAGGTAAATACAGACAGTTTTGAGGTACATGTGTCTGACGATGGAAAAGGGATTGAAGAAAATGAGAGAACTAAGATATTTGATCCTTTTTATCAATCTAATAATAGTGAAATAGGAACGGGAATAGGTCTTGCTTTCACTAAGGTTATGGCCGAAAAACATGGAGGTAAATTAACATATAATAATAGTGATTTTGGAGGATCCAGCTTTGTAATCTCAATAGAAAGACTAAAAACAATTGATTCTGAAACCCGAATATCTGAGGAAAACTTTATTTCGATAGACCCTGTTTTTGATTCACATCGATCCGACATGGCAAATTTTGATTTTAAAGGAGATTCTAAAATTAAGATCCTGCTTGTAGAGGATAATATTGATTTATTGCAGTTAACAGCCGATTTTTTGAAAGATTATTATGATGTTGTTTTAGCTCCTAATGGTAAAGAAGCTCTGAAGTTACTAGAAGAGCAATCTGTAGATCTGGTTGTTAGCGATGTAATGATGCCTGAAATGGATGGATATCAGTTGTGTGAAAAAGTAAAAAAGGATACTCGATTTTGCCATATTCCTTTGATATTGCTGACAGCCAAAACAAATATTGAGTCGAAGATAAAGGGGCTGGAATATGGGTCTGATGCCTATTTAGAAAAACCTTTTTCGCTGGAACATCTTCGTACTCAAATTAATAATCTGCTATTCTCCAGAAAGAAATTACACGACTTATTTTTGTCCTCACCGCTTTTACCTCCAACGGAGATTGCTGTTAATAAAAAAGATAAGGAATTTATTGAAAAGTTGAATGATGCAATTGAAGAACGTTTGTCCGATACAAATTTTTCAATTGATTCCCTATGTGAGAATTTAGCTATGAGTAGGTCAAATTTTTACCGTAAAATAAAGTTTATATCGGGTCTGTCGCCGAATGATTATATGAAAATGATAAGGCTTAAGCGTGCTGCTGAATTGTTGCTTCAGGAAGATTATAGAGTGATTGAAGTGTGTGAATTGGTCGGTTTTAGTTCATCATCGTATTTCGCAAAATGTTTTAAAGATAAGTTTGGTATGCTGCCTCGGGAATTTGTGTTGAATAAAGGAAATAAAAATCAAGGTGATGAATCTATTAATCCTCTGTAGGTGGCGTTGCAGTTTTATTTCGCCAAAAAAATAGCGTTTTAATACCTTGTTTAAGTTGAAAACGGTGTTATGTTATCGCATTGTTGTAGTGAGAAACTATGTATTTGTTTTCAACAAAAAGTTACCATGACTAATTGTATTAACACATTTAATGTTTTTACTAAAATGTAGTTGATGAGAAAGAAGAATGAAGTTAACCTGATATAAGATAGAACAAGAGTTACAATATCTTGGTTTTTTTAAATTTATGAATCGTAAATATGCCAATATGAAACGTCCATGCCAAAGCCGATTTGACACACAGGGAGATGATTATCTCAGCATGGTAAGTTCCATATGGCAACTTAAAAACAAATTATAATCATATGAAAGTGCCTTTTTTTTCTATATTTCTGATAATAGCTGGTATCGTATTTTTTCCATACATAACATTCTCTGAGAATACAAATTACATCACAAATCGCGAGCCGCTTAACGAGGTGCCGTTTAGTCCGTTACCTTTGGGGTCGATAAAGGCCGAAGGTTGGTTGCTGAAACAATTGCAGCTTCAAAACGAAGGGCTTACCGGCTTTTCTGAAATACTATATAATGGAGCTTCTGATTTAGGACCAGAGAGCGATTGGTTAGGTGGTTCCGGTAATAGTTGGGAACGAGCCCCTTACTATGTGAAAGGTTTGGTCGCTTTGGCTTATACTTTAGAGGATGCCGCTTTAATTTCAAAATCTGAGAAATGGATTAATTGGTCGTTAAATAGTCAATTACCGAATGGTTTTTTTGGACCACCTGATAATACCGATTGGTGGGCCAGAATGCCAATGCTCTATGCAATTCGTGATTTTTACGACGCTACAAATGATGCTCGGGTTATACCATTTTTAACAAAGTATTTTCAATATCAACTTGCTAATCTGGATGAGCGCCCGTTGCATACATGGGCAAAAACAAGGGC
>JAESUW010000175.1 GCA_016760525.1 Labilibaculum sp. | reverse complement strand
ATTCATAGAAACAGCTTACATACCAGATAAAAAACGAAATACGCTATGTGTTTCATCGCAAGTAGGTTGTAAAATGGGTTGCTTATTTTGCATGACTGGCAAACAAGGCTTTCAAGGACAATTATCGAGTGGGGAAATAATCAATCAAATTAGAAGTCTTCCCGAAAGAGAAAATCTCACCAATATAGTTTACATGGGAATGGGGGAACCTCTTGATAATATTCCCGAACTCATGAAATCACTGGAGATTCTTACATCGGATTATGGTATGGCCATGAGTCCAAGAAGAATAACAGTTTCTACAATTGGAATTATTCCAGGAATGATTGAATTCCTAAACCATAGCGAATGTCATTTGGCCGTTAGTCTGCACACTCCTTTCGAAGATGAAAGAAAAAGATTAATGCCTGTTCAAAATGTTTATCCAACAAAAGATGTACTTCAGATTATTCGTGATTTTGATTTTGGACTTCAGCGCAGAATTTCTTTCGAATACATCATGTTTAAAGGAATTAACGATACTTCTGCTCATGTAAAAGAACTCTGCAGAATATTAGATGGAATTAAATGCAGAATTAATTTGATTCGTTTTCACCCAATTCCCTATACTCCCCTAGATGGATCTGATGATGCAACGATGGAAGATTTTAAGGAACAATTAACTAAAAAAGGAATTACTACAACGATTAGAAGATCGAGAGGGCTTGATATTTTTGCTGCTTGCGGATTGCTTTCTACGAAAGAACTGGTAAAAAGACAAGAAGAAGATTTCTAAAAAAAAATCCTGCTTAGTTAAGCAGGATTTTTTTATCTTTTCGATTTTATTTTTTTTTGTTCAAGTATTTTTTCCTGCCTAGTTTCTTCTTCTTTTTCAATTAAAGCAGAAAGATCATCTTTTGACAATTCATATAATCTTTCGCCCAAAATATGCATTTGTGTAGAAAATAAAGTCGGAATCTTATTATCATCCTCCAAATAATTTGTTTTGGAATTCAGGTTAGCATTCTGGATATACCATGGAGCTTTACGAGGATCTATACCTCCGTTAGATTCGTCATTCAAATATTTCTTTAATGTTTTACTAATTTTCTTTCTATCTTCGGGAATAGTAATAGAAGGTTTTTCACCAAAATATGCATAATACAACCATATTTCAAAACATGGATTACTAATTATTAAATTTAGATCAGCAACAGAACATTCATGCATTTTCTCCACTAATTGAGCATAGAAATCATCTACATCGGTTACAATATTAATCGAATCAAGGATATCTTCACTCTTACTCTCTTGTTTATGTTTCTTAATTTCTTTTGCTCTTTCAACAAGTGCAAGAACATCTAAACCTGTTCTCCCCTCTGAATTTTCACAAATAAACTCAATTACTATTCGAGGAAAATGCTTTGAATATTTCGCATAAAAATTAAAATAATCACGTTCACGCTTTTCTCCTCCAGAGACAATAATAAATAAAGATGGATCAAATTGACCGTCTTGCTTAGTATAATTTTCAATCTTAATTAAATTATTTATCACTAAGTCCTCCCTATGGTCCTGGGCTACCTTCTCTTTAATAAACAATTCTAATTGTCCATCATTTTTTCTATACCCATTCATAATACTAAAATTGAAATGAGCTTACATTTGGTATTGCACCATATCGTCCATCTAAGTATCCATTTCGTAAATTAATAGTATTATGCTCCTTAAAATCATTAAGTGAATATAATTTAGTATTTCCCTCATGTTTTTCAGTAAACCAAATCTCATCAGCTCGCATATATTTTTTTTGATTCAATAATTCTGTCTCGTGAGTAGTGAAAATCAATTGCCCTTTAGATTTCGAATTAGAGAAATAACTCATAATGGACGTAATTAACGATGGATGAATACTATTTTCAATTTCATCAATACATATTATTTTACCATTTTTTATAACATCATAAAGAGCTGGTATCAAATTTAATAATTTAACCGTACCATCTGATTGATCTTCAATATCCATATCTACTGAATAATTTCCAATTCCAGTTTGTTTAAAAATAAATTGTTTAATAAAACTTTCGCCCTTTTCTTCAACCAAACTAAACAAAATCTTATCATTTTTCATCTTTGAAAAAGATGATTTAGGAGTAATTTGATTCTTTAAAGATTCTATTAATTTAGACGACTCCTCATTTCCTTTTATTAAAAGTTCATTTATATTTTTAGATTCAATACCTATCGCCTCAATACCTAAATCAACTTTGGTGAAAATTTCATTTGCGAAAGTCAATAAATTTTCCTTCTTCGACATTACTTCAATTAATGCTGGAAGTATCCTATTTAATGAAAGCACGTCAAATTTATTATCAAACCAATTGAAAACTTGTTTCATATGAACGTTTTCAAAAATAGGAAATTCACTATTTAACGACAGTAATGAAGAATACGGGTTTCTCTCTATTAGTTTTTTAATTGCATCATCAATCTTTTCATCATTCCCATTTCCGGACTTAAATCTCTTGCCATCACGACTATATATTAATTGATCATCCACCTCACCTAATCCTGAAACGACTAATTCTTCCTTAATTTTTTTCGAATTTAATTCGAGACTGTATTTATAGTATATTTTATTTACAGTAAATTCCACCGAAAGTAAACTTGGATTATTCTTTATTTGTTCAACTAGTCTAAATTTATTTCTATCTATTGTATACCGATCTAAAAAATCCTTTTTTATAGCAAAATCTTTAATAAACTTAAACGTTTTCAATAAATTTGACTTTCCAGATCCATTTGCGCCATAGATTACAGCTTGTTTTAAAAGAGGAACTTTATGATTTGAATAGATATGATTTGAAAAGGAAGTTCTTTTAATATTTGGAAACATATCAAAAGTGGTTTCATGATAAAATGACAAAAAATTCTTTATTGTGACCCGAAGTAACATATGCTATAAGTTTATATATTACACAAATAAACAAACAATTTTTCATAACACCAACACATCCGTGTAAAATTCACGTGAACAAATCACGTCCTTTTATAATTTTATATTTAAAAATCACAGAAATAAACAACCCCGGGGCAAGCCCACCAGATATTTAATGGAATCTCACTATCGTTAGATATTCTTTTTTAAGAGACAAGTCTCTTGTTCATTAGTAGAAATTACGCTTTTTAAGCGTTATGAAAACCTTAGGTTTTTAAACTTTCCTCTGAAGCCCCGAGGAAAATCACGAAGAATTCTATTGATTAAACTTAAAGACCAATTACGTATCTATCAAACATACACTTATCAATCTCGAACAAAAAAAGACACTAGCCATTAACTAACAATATTAATCCAAAAAAAATCCTACTTAGTTAAGCAGGATTTTTTAATTCTATATTTTTATTTCTTTATTGCTGGATGTTCTAACAATCAAATCGGCATGAACAACAACTTCTTTAATTTTTTTTGCATCAGGAGTTTTCTCCATTTGACTAAATAGTAATCTAGCTGCTTCTCTACCAATTTCTTTAGGATTCTGATCCATTGTTGAAACAGACGGTTCCATATATCTTGATCTACGAGAATTTGAAAATCCTACTACAGCAACATCTTCCGGTATTTTAAATCCTAATTCTTTTGCGGCACCAATTGCACCAATTGCCATATCATCATTAATAGCAAAAATCGCATCAGGACGATTTGCTCTACCCAATAATTCCAGAACTAATTTCTTAGCATCTTCTGCGGTGAAATCACAACGTGAAATTAAAGTTTCATCCATAGGAATATTCTTATCAGCCAATGCTTTTTTGTAACCTCTTAATCGGTTTCGACCAAACAACATAAATTCAGGTCCGGTTAAGAATGCTACTCTTTTAGCACCACCATCAAGTAAGTGTGTAACTGCGGTATGAGCAGCGGCAGCATCATCTGCTACAATTTTAGAAACTTCTATCTCTTTTGATGTTCTATCGAAAAGAACCATAGGAACTCCCAAATCCTGCACTTTATGAATATGATCGTAGGTAATTGTTGCACGGGTAAGAGACAAAATAATTCCGTCCATTCTCATGTTTAAGAACCCATTTACATTTTTTTCTTCTTTTTCTATTTTCTCGTTCGATGAACTTACAAAAACCTGATATCCATGTTCATCTGCAATTTGCTCAACCCCCTTAACCACAGTAGCATAAAAGGAGCTGACAATTTGAGGCACAACTACCCCAATTGTATTTGATTTTTGTGTTTTTAACGCAACAGCCAATGGATTTGGTTGGTACTTTAATTCCTTTGCCAATTTCTGAACTGCTTCTCTGGTTGTTAAGCTAATTTCGGGATTGTTCTTTAGAGCACGTGAGACAGTGGAAACTGAAATACTTAGTTTCTCGGCTATGTCTTTAATGGTTACAGGTCTGTTTGCCATAGTAATAATTTTAGAATCTTACAATCGAATGTCTGAAATTGTAATAAAAATAATGATTTTTATCACATTTCCCGACAAGGAACAAAGATAATATAATTTAGACAGGTTCCATCCTGTGAAATATACTTTTTCGTGGTGTATTGCCCCATTTTCACCATACAGGACTAACTTAAGCTAAATCTTAACCTTTAATTAATGCATTGGCACTTCAAAAATCAAAAATTCAGAATCAACAATGCCCCTAATCTCCAATGAATGAACATCATTCACTCCTAATCCATCTCGTGGCCGAAGAATTTCTCCATTAATAAGCAGTTCACCATTAATAACAAAAACATAAACTCCGTTCTCGTTACCGTTCAATTGATATTCAAGAGTATTTCCATTTGTTACTTTCGCTCGATACACATATGCATTTTGACTTATTTTTAATGCTTTATGATGGGATTTTTGTGGCGCAACAAGAAGTTGTAATTCTCCTTCCTTATTTAAACCGGGAAATGATTTTTGATCATAACTTGGCTCTAAGCCTTCTGCTTCGGGAATGATCCAAACTTGAAGAAAATGAACATCTTCCGTTTCTGATGCATTGTATTCTGAATGCAATATTCCTTGTCCTGCAGTCATTACCTGAACATCATTTACCTGAATTAATTCTGAGTGCCCGGTACTATCTTTATGCTTCAACGCCCCTTTTAATGGTATTGAGATGATCTCCATATTTTGATGCGGATGAGTTCCAAAACCCATTCCTGCCTTAACAACATCGTCATTAAGCACTCTTAATGCGCCAAAATGAATTCGCTCGGGACAGTAGTAATCTGCAAAACTAAAACTATGCTTGCTATTCAGCCAATCCAATTGACTAGTTCCTCTTGTTCCTGCCTCGTGAAATATTTTTTTCATACTTAACTCCTGTTCTAATTCTTTACTACAAAGTTAACACATAGGCTATTATGAGTAAATGGACAAAATTGCGTTTGATTTGTACTATTTACAACTTTACTAAAACAGAGCTAACAATTTGCATGCGTGAAGGATTGAAGTGTTTACCCCACAGCGAAGAATGAGCGAGGAGTAGTAACGGAAAGCCTGGCCCAAAGGGACACGCCCAAAACATAAAAATTTGATACACAAAATATAAGTTTTCGCATAAAACTCTTCCCTCTAAACCTTTTAATTAGCAAATTATAATTCTCTAATCTCCAATGAACTAAATAAAAACAAACAGAAAAGCAGGTAAATTGTTCTTTCCAATTCTCAGAAAGAAGCCCCAAACATGTACATTTGCACTCGAAAAATTTCACCGGAACAAAGCCTCATCATGGAAAACTTAAATAAAAATCTTAAACATTTACGCCTGCGCAAAAGATTATCGCAAGGCAGATTATCACACAGAATAGGAGTAGGAGCTTCATCGATCAGTGCCTACGAGAAAAAACGAAGCACGCCCAGGATTACCACATTGATGAAATACTCAAAATTCTTCAAGCGCAATTTAGATGAATTGGTAAACCAGGACATCAGCAAATCAGATCAGGAAAACAAACAAGACACCAAAGGAGATAAACTAAGGGTATTACCAATTTTAGTTGATTCGCAAAATGAGGAAATGATCAGTTTAGTACCTGCTAAAGCTGCTGCCGGTTATCTTAATGGCTACTCTGATGCAGAATTTATTGGCGAACTTCCAAATTTCAGAATGCCATTTAGCGAATTATCTCAAAATAAAACCTACCGTGCCTTTCAAATTGAAGGCGACAGCATGTTACCTGTTCCTGCCGGCTCCTACATTATATGCGAATATGTACAAGATTGGGAATTGATAAAAGATAATAGTTGCTGTATTGTATTGACTTCTGATGACGGAATAGTGTATAAAAGGGTGATAAAAGACCTTACAAACAATCAATTGTTACTAAACTCTGACAATTCGGAATATTTATCTTTTGAAGTAAGCTTGAATCAAGTGCTGGAAGTGTGGAAATCTTTAGGATTTGTGAGTTTTAATTTGCCTGATGCACCGGAAACTAATAGAAAGTAAAACAAGACAATAATCATCAAATTTAATTCCTGATAACGAATTGCTTACTCCTTTTTTTTTCTATTTTTGACTCCGTCAAATCATTCTAAATAAATTAGTTTAATTCAAGCCCGAAAATGAACCTAAGCGAAATTTCAAGCAATCACAAAGGTGTTTTATATGCCATAATTACTGCTGTTTTATGGGGTTTCCTACCCATATTCCTGAAAGTATCCTTGAAAGATTTAGATTCTATTTCCATTGTATGGTTTCGTTTTACTTTTGCCTTTTCGATTCTGTTTCTATACTATCTGATAACGGACAAAAAGCAACTAAACATTATTAAACGCCCACCTCTTATTTTGGTAATTGCAGCACTTGCATTAGGAGTAAATTACCTGGGATTTATGCAGGGAATTAACTACACCAGCCCTAGTAACGCTCAAATTACGATGCAAACTGCTCCTATTTTATTGGCCTTGGTCGGAATTTTCTTTTTCAAAGAGAAACTAAACAGCAAACAATTACTTGGATTTGGAATTGCAGGATTGGGCTTATTTCTCTTTTATCAAAATCAATTACAAGCATTTATACAAGATACTGACGCTTTTAACACAGGATTTTTCTGGATAGAATTAGGAGCCGTGATGTGGGTTTTATATGCTACTCTACAAAAGAAATTGGTACAAAAACATCCTGCTCAACTGCTGAACATGGTTCTTTACGGAATACCTGCGATTCTATACGCTCCTTTTGTTGATTTTGGAGCATTTTCAAATCTTGATTTTTCCTCGTGGATGATCGTAATTTTTCTTGGTGTAAATACCCTTGTAGCTTACGGTTGTCTGGCCTTGGCATTTAAATATACCGAAGCCTATAAAGTAAGTTTAATTGTAACGGTCAATCCTATTATTACCTTATTAAGTATGGCAGTACTAGCTTCGATGAATGTGCAATGGATAAAAACAGATAGTCTGAGTATTTACTCTATGCTTGGTGCTGTACTTGTTATTGGGGGTGCAATTACTGCCGTATTTTTCTCTCAACAAAAAAAGAAATAAACACCACCTACCATAAAAGAGATTCAAAAAGGAAGCAAAATTACAGATCTACATATAACTTCAATAGATCGTTAGATATTAGACATGAGATATTAGATTAACTTACAACGTGCTTATTTTTAAATCTTTACGCCAAGATATTCCTTAAGTAAATCACTCTGAAAATCAGGCATTTACAAAACCTTAACAAACTATTGTAACTTAAAACCTGCAATGACAAAAGAGTCATTGCAGGTTTTACAATTATACCGCAATATTTTTAATCTCTATTTAAATGAATCAGGAAAATTGCAGGTTTGAGTAACTGCTCCGTCTTTCTCGCGTATCCAGGTATCAAATGTTCTTTTACCTTCTTTCAACACAATTACACGGCCTCCCTGCATAAGGTCACCATAACTATTTTCAGCACCGGATGCACGGCCATAGGTAAGAGCGATGTTATAATATGATGCCACGTAATCGTTCACATGATCGTGCCCAACGAAAGTTCCCATTACATCGCCTTGCTCTACCATTGCAGCAAACATTCCACTATTAATTTTAGGACAGCACTCAGGCTCTTTTTTATAACCAAAAACCTTACCATTATTCCATGCATCAGTATATTCAGGCAATGGAATATGGAAGAATGCTAAAGCAGGAATGGTATCTTTATTTTCTTCAATGAACTTCTGACTTTGCTCTTTATACCAAACCACCTGATCTGTTGAGAACCATCCGTAACCATCTACTCTTGGTTTTATTGTGCTGTAATCCTGAGAATCTAAAAAATAAAGTATCGCCTTAGTATTAGCAGCAGTACTGCTTTTTACTTCATACAAAAAGTTTGCACCCTTTAAATTATCTACCGATTGATTGATGCAATAATCTAAACCATCCAAAATAGAGGCAACATCATTTCTAGGCATTTCATTCTCTGCATCATGATTGCCAAGTGTTACAGCCCAAGGAATCTGACGGGCTTTAAAAAACGCTTCGAATATTTCATAACAAGGCTTTGGATTGTCACTATCCGTAATCACATCACCGGTAAACACAACTAAATCAGGAGTTTCCTCCTTAACTAAAGTTATTAGTAAATCCATGACATGCTGCTGGTTATTTTTACCTACTGCAATATGAGTGTCGGTAAGTTGTAGTATTTTAAATTCCCCGTTATTGTTGAACTTAAATTCTACAGCTTGTGAAAAAGACACCTGAACTATCAAAAGACTGAATAATAATAATATGCTTAATTTTTTCATTACTTACTACGTATTTAAACTTAATGAATACAATTTCCTCACTCCCTTTTCAATAAAAACCAAATGAGGAAAAAAATTATTGATAACTAAAAACAGATTGGTTTACTTCAAATACCACGGAGTTTCCCTAATATCATCCTTGCCTCCAAACTGGCGGGTTACAGCTTCGGTTACATTTGTATTGTTATAATCATATTCTGTTTGAGGATACATCCAACGATTAGGTATGCTTACGCCTGATGCAGTTTCAAAATTTGGGTAACCAGTTCGGCGCTGCTCAAAAAACGGAGTTTTACCAGCCTGAAAATAAGTCTGAAGATACTTTTGTGTAATAACATACGATATTTTCATCTCTACCGATGAGACCTGATCCAAATCGACAAAAGAATTCAACAGATATTGATCAGATGCTTCGGTACTTAAATACGAACTATAGTTTTTGGTTGATGCCTGTTCTGCAAAAAATGCAAACGATGCTTTAATCCCTTTGTTGTACTCAGCCTTGGCATCTCCACTTATCCAACCTCTTAAAATCGCTTCTGCAATAATAAACTGTTGTTCCGGATATCCTAACAGTAACATCGATTCGCATACCGGATCGTCGTAATAACGGGCGTTAGGCTTTGAAATATTTCCAGCCACTGCTTTTTCGTTTACAAGACTATATTGTACGGTTGGATTTCCTCCTTCGTAGGAAGAAAAATCATTAACGGCTTTACCTGCTTTAAGAGCATTTGGTGTTTGAGTACAATACACAAATAAACGAGGATCTTCCCGGTCAATTAACTTTTGAACAAAGGTCGAATCCATATACAATCCGGAACCAAAGCTGCTTGAATTAAAATTCAGGTATCTGCTTCCCGATTGATCCAAAAAAATTATCTGTGTACTTTCACTTACATCATTCATTAAAGCTTTCCCAGAATAAATACTTGCAAAACTTGATGCTATAGTTTCTCCGCCAACAGTCGATTTGTGAGATAAGCTTAACAAAACTTTTAAACGAAATGCGTTTACTAATTTTTGCCACTTATCCAGCGAACCCTCATTAAGAATGTCACCATCAATAATCTCACTGTTTCCATCCAACAAAGCATCAGCCTCTTTCAAAAGCTTTAAAATACCAACAAAAACATCTTCCTGCGTATCGTATTTTGCGCTATATATTTCATTGGTCTCTCCTTGCAAAGCCTCAGAAAAAGGGATATCCCCATACTTAATGGTTAAGTTATAGAAATACCATGCCTTAAAAAAATTTGCAAGAGCCAAATAAGCATCCGAGCTTACACGAACAGATTCTTCTTCCAGTTTCTGTATGTTTCTCAAATCATCATAAAAATTAAAGTCTCCCCTTGTCCAATTGTAAAACTGTTCGGAACTTTCTCCATCGGTAGCTACAATCATTCGCGATTCGTATTGAAAATTATCAAATTCGCTAAATATATCCCAACATGCTGTAGTTAGCAAAAGCTGAGGCGAGGTTTCGGTTGGTTTATTAGGATCCAGATTAAGCTCCTCAAAATCAGTACATGAAATAGCTGCTGCAGCTAACATTATACAGGTACATATTCTAACAATCATTTTCATTTTTATTATCTTTTTGGACACTTTGGATATTAATTAAAAAGTGAATTTTGTTGTCACGCCAATGTAACGTGCCGACGGATCCTGCAAATCATCATCATTTCCTGTTGTAAAATCAGGATCGACAAGAGGAATATTTTTTAGAACCGCCACATTGTTTGCAAACAGCGTAACAGTAGCCCCATTCAGCAATTTCACCTTATTATTGTTTGCAAAATTATAAGTAAGAGCCACTTTACGGAGCTTTACATAGGAACGATCAAAAACATTGGCAAATTTCTTATTTTCATCTTCAGTTACATTCGCCCGGTATGGATAGTTCTGACTCCAGGTTTGCCAGCTGACAGCAGTAGTGTTTTCTACAATATCTCCATTGGCAAGAACATTAACACCTTTAGGAACATACACTGCTTTTCCTGCAGCATACTCAGCATCTCTGCCTGTTGTAGATTCTGGATGACGCCCTCCCCACCATAATTTCTTAATGGTTGTAGATGACATTACACCACCAATTACTCCATCAAAATCGACATTAAGAGTGAATTTTTTGTACTTAAATGTATTCTGAAATCCGAAGCGGGCATTAGGATCTGTATGTCCCAAATATCCTTTTTCACTATCTTTTACAGTCAATCCGGTATTGAGATCAATAATCAACCGTCCGTCATCTGTTTTTTGCCATTGTGTTCCCCACATATCATCGGCTCTGTCACCAACACGTAGGTTGTTGTATTTTTCTTCTCCTCCGTAAATTTTTGTAAGCGTCTTTTTATTAAAGCTCCAATTGGTTCTTATATTCCATTTAAA
>JAESUW010000031.1 GCA_016760525.1 Labilibaculum sp. | reverse complement strand
TGGGCTGCCCAGTTTTACAAACTTTGGTCGGTGCGGGTGTTGGTAAAATTACTTTAATAGACGAAGATGTGATTGAATTAAGCAATTTACACCGTCAACCTCTATATAAAAAGGCCGATATTGGGCAAAAAAAGGCCAAAATTGCTGCAAAAACCATGCAAAAATACACCTTATTCATACTTGTTGTTCTCTTAACTTTTAGCAGCTATTCACAGGAAAAACATCAATATTCTTTTGAACTTACGTCCAACTTCTCTAGTAAAGAAACGCTTCCGTTTTGGATGGTTTCTAACAAGCATGGCGCAGTTCCAAATTACAATAACGGAATGGCAGTATTTGGAATCCAAAAAGGATTTGATAGCAACACTTTAAAAAATTGGCAATTTGCCTATGGAGCACAGTTTACAGGATCTATTTCTAATGAGAATGATCTGATGGTTAACCAACTCTACACAAGCATCCGTTATAAAAAATTACAATTAGACTTAGGGGTCAAACACAATACTACTCTTTGGCAAGGACTCTCTTCTTCTAACGGAAGTATCACAGAATCTGGAAATGCACGTTCTTTACCTGGATATAATATCCAATTGGTTGAATACATCAAACTACCTTTTGCAAAAAAATGGCTGACCTTTAAAGGACAATACGGAGATTATTTACTGAACGACCCACGTTATGTAGACAAAGCAAGACTACATAAAAAAAGCTTATTTTTCAAGGCTAAATTAAACGAAAAATGGCATGTAATTGCGGGACTCAACCATTATGTACAATGGGCTGGAACAGGAGCAAATGGAGTTAAACAACCCAGTAGTTTTAGTGATTATTTAAGAGTCATTACTGGAAGAGAAGGCGGAGACGCCGCTCTAGATACCGACAAACTAAATGCCCTCGGAAACCACTTGGGTTCTTATTTACTAGAAGCAACATATAATGGAAACACAAAAAACATAAGCTTCTATTATTCCCACCCTTTTGAAGATGGCTCGGGTAGAGAGATGCAAAATTGGCGTGATGGAATATATGGATTGTTTGTAGATTTTAAAAAACCAACAGCCGTAGTATCACACCTCCTCACCGAATTTACCTATACCAAACACATGAGTGGAGACTCCGAACATGGTAGAGATGAAAATGGTGACCTCATTATGGCCAGAGGTAGAGATAATTATTTCAATAATGGTGTGTACAAATCTGGATGGTCCTATTTTGGAAAAGGAATAGGTTCTCCTTATTTCACTACTAACGCTGTGGATGCTAATGGTAACACACTAGGATTTCAAGACAACCGTTTTATGGCCTTTAACATTGGACTAAAAGGAACTCTTAAAACTGTTGAATACAAAGCTATGTTGAGTCATACTACCTACTTTGGTTGGTTTGGAAGCGAATATAATCCAAAACCCACACAGTTCTCGGGCTATATAGAATGTAAAATACCAGGCATAAAAAANCTACCTGTAGATATTATTCTAGGTAGTTCGTTTGATACAGGTACGTATCGTCCTGTAAATTTTGGTGGATTTATTTCTTTGAGAAAGAGTGGGATGTTTTAGTCCCCTCTGCCTACGGCATCTCCCCTAAGGGAAGAATTGAGTAGTATTTGGTTGTTGGTTGTTGGTTGTTGGTTGTTTAACAACTAATAAATTATAATTGTAAATCCTTTTATTAAAAAACACCCTCTCTGGCTAAGGTAATATCCTTATGTATATTCGTTCGTCACATCGAGTGATTGCGACCGTAGGAGTAATTGTGTCGAGATGTTTTTAGATATGATTGCTGTATTTCAAGTCACTCAAGCCCTTGAAACAATTGCTACGGACAACCACTCACACCCGAATCCCGCCAAGCGTACCCGTCATCCTCGCGAAGGCGGGGATCCAGTGTGAAAAAAGGGATTAGGGATTAGCCAAAAGCCAAAAGGGCTGATACTAAGAATAATTCAAGTGTAAATCGAATTTATTTTATCCACATCAAGTGTCACAACCCGAGTGTCATCCTCGCGAAGGCGGGGATCCAGCGTAAAAAAGGTGAGCAGGAGTAAGCGAAAAGCGATTAGCAAAAAGGGATTAGGGATTAGCCAAAAGCCAAAAGGGGTATTACCAAGAATAATTCAAGTGTAAATCGAATACTTTCATCCCTTTGGGGAGATGCCGAAGGCAGAGGGGCTATCACATCCCGAGTGTCATCTTCGCGAAGGCACATCCATCAAAACCACTCATTCCCTTGAGACAATTGCTGCGGACAACCACTCWMRYSMCWWMGMGNGAWWGCSNCCKYASKMKKRATYSYSKCSWSMKSKWKKWWGAYANGATNGCNGTATKNTYAASNCACTCAWKCCCTTKARACAATTGCTACGGACAACCACTCACACGCCTAAGCGGAAAGCTCCTCACTCTGGATCCCCGCGTCCGCGAGGATGACAGATGCGTATGGTTAGCCACTCAATCCCTTGAGACAATTGCTGCGGACAGCCACTCGAACTGACGTTTAACATACTGAACATATGTTCCGTCACATCGAGTACTCAGATTAAAATAAAATCATACAAGTGTAAAATAACTTAGGTCTTTATACAATTTCACCCTAAATCCCTCTTGGAATTTAGGGTGAAATAATTAACATTTATATAAAAAAGGAATATCAATTATTATCTTTGAAATCCTTTAAAAACCCAGTCAAACTTAGGACTATACCTAAAAAAAAATCCAAATGATTTAATTAAATAAATCACTTGGATACAAATTTTATATGTGTTGCTTACTCATTTTGTAAGCGCGTTTCTCTAAAATAATTCTTTCTTCATTTCTTTTACCGCTGGTGCATTTTTCCGTTGCAACATCTCCGCCGTTTTAGGCAGGTGCTTTTTTAAATTTTCCTTCTGTATATGAGCAGACTCATTCGGGTTAAAATAAAATAGCAAAACATCTGCAATAAATACAAGTGCAACTGAGATAGCTAACAGCACTAACCCACCAACATACATGTTTGCCACATAGATAATAATGAATACGATTAAACTTACAGCACTTAATAGTAGACTCGAATTTAAATGAGACAAACCATTGTCTATTAATATATGGTGGACATGATTTCTGTCTGGGGCAAAAGGACTCTTTTTATTCAATAAACGTATAATTGTTACTCTTGTCGTATCAATAAAAGGAATAAATAGTACCGCCAATAGAATAGGCAATAAATGCAATTGCTTTATGTTCACAATAGCTAATTGACTTTCGTCCACAGATAGTAATCTTAATGATAACACCGTCATCATAAAACCAACAATCATAGAGCCTGTGTCCCCCATAAATATCTTCCTTTTATTAGATAAGTTGTATCTTAAAAAAGCCATTAGAAATCCTACAGGAATCATACTCAATAAAAAGTAATAGGTCTCATCCATTTGAAAAAACAAAAACCCGAAAATGGAAAAGATAACAATTCCAACGAGTGATGCTAATCCATCAATCCCATCTATTAAATTATAGGCATTTACAATGGCAACGCCTATAAACCAACTAATTCCAATAGCTAGCCATAATGGGGGTTCAAAGAAACCAAAAAAGGTCATATGTACGTCCGTATTCACTAACAAAAAAGACAGTGCTAAAAGTTGTGCAACAATCTTTGTTTTGGCAGACAAGACCATCAAATCATCTTTTAGGCCCACGATAAACAACACCGTTAATCCAGCAGTTAGATTATAGCCCACTGTAGTACTGTCCGCCCATTTTATAAAAAACACGCATAACATAAGGCTCACATAAAAAGAAATCCCCCCTAAAGTAGGTGTTTTTTCCGTATGTGAACTTCGATGATCAGGATCATCCATCAGCTGTTTAAATTCAACCAATTTAATTACTCTGGGAATCACTACATAACTAATCACAAGCGATGCCAACACAATCAACATTCCGTAGACCGCATGGTTTTCCAATAAAAAATTCATTCTTTAGCTTTTTTAAAAATTAATGTTCGCAGGGAATTGCTAGATTTCATTAATTAGTTGTAAGGTATGCAAAATGTTTAAAAAACCAATGATGGTTATAAAATTACTTAGTAAAATCACTAAAGTAAAGAACTTATAACCTCTTGATATTTATTTATAACAAACTTTTCATCAAACTTTGACTCTGCTAATTGCCTAGAAACCTTACCCATATTTACTTTCTCTTTATTATTCAATCTAATAAAATGAAGCATTTTATCTTTTAAATCATTTACATCATTAGGTGCAATTAAATAACCGTTTTTAGAATCATAAATAGTATCACGACACCCCGGCATATCAGTTGTAATAATTGGCCTACCAATGGCAAGGGATTCAAGTAATACACGAGGTGTACCTTCCCTGTAATATGAAGGTAGTACAATACAATTATATGAAATCAGGTATGGGATGACATTATCCGTCCTTCCTAAATAACTTATATAAGGTAACTTACTCCATCTTTCAATAGCTTCTTTTGGTATGGCATCCTTGCTATTTAAACCAAAATCTCCCAAAATAGCTATTTCAAAATTAGTAATCCCTTCATCATATAATTTCTTTGCAGCTTCAAAAAAATGAAAAATTCCTTTTGAATATAACATGCGTGCAACAAGTAGAAATTTAATTTTGGAATTTTCTTCAAAATGGTTTTCGTGTTTTTTAAATCTATTTAAATCTACTCCAGAACCAGGCAACAAAGAATAATTTACTTCATTCAGAATCTGCTTACTTTTAAATAATTCTTGATCTACAGGGTTTTGAAAAAGCACATGGTCAGCTTTCTTTTGTGAATAAGAATAAAGACCTAATAAAACACGAGTCATAAGTGTTTCTCTCGTAAAACCAAGACCTAAACCAGCAATGTTATTTATTAYTTTGACACCCAATCTATTTGAAATAATTGTTCCATAAATATTTGGTTTAGCCGTAAAGTTAAGAATCACATCAGGTTTATTTTTTTTCAAAATTTTGTTCAATTCGTAACAAAAAAACAAATCTTTTATGGGGTTTTTAGATTGACTGTCAATATTTATCTCATAATGAACACATCCTAATTCTTCTAAATTAGTAACAAACCTATCAAATGGGGCGATTGTTATAACTTCAACCCCACTTTTTATAAAATGAGTTATAAGATTAGACCTAAAATTAAAAATGCCCCACGAAGTATTATACAATATTGCTATTTTCATATTTTAGAATATACTTTAAGTGTTTTTTCTGCATTCTCCTTCCAAGAAAACAATTTTACATTTTCTAATGCAGCTTTACTTAACTCATTATATAATTTTTCATCATTCAAAACTAACAATAATTTATGATAAATTTCTTCCACATTAAATGGATTAAAATATACACCACCTAAACCAGAAATCTCTGAAATGGAACTTTGATTTGCTCCAATAGTAGGTTTGCCAAACAATCCTGACTCCAATGAAGAAAAACCAAATCCCTCATAAAAAGAAGGAAATACATGTAATTTACAATTTGAATACAACCAAATTAATTCTGCCCTTGACACAAAGTTCAAATAATGTATAGTATCATTTTCACTCATTTCTGTCATTAATTTTGAAAAATCATGTCCTTTTTTACCAACAATCACTAATTTATAATTTGATTTAATTTCGTTTGGCAACATTAAATAAGCTTCAATTAAACGTAAATAATTTTTTCTTGGTTCTAAATGTCCAACCGCTAATAAATATTTCCCAGAAAAAATTTGCTGATCATTGATATTTTTTTCTTTAGATAAATCTTCTATAGTAAACTCTTCCTTGTTAACTGCCTCGTGAATAACCGAAACTTTTTCTAATGGCACTTGATAATATTTAATAATTTCTTGTTTGGTAAAATTAGAAATTGAAATTATATGAAAAGCTCTATCTAAAGATTTTTTTACAACTATTTTGAGATAAATTAACCTTAACAAACRGTAAGAAAAAGGGAACTTTAAAAATCTTAAGTCATGGATCGTTAAAACAATTTTGGCACTTTTAAAATGTGGAGCATGAAAAAAAGGAGAATGAAAAATTTCAAATTTTTCATTTTTCTCCTCGTTTTCCCAATACCTATTTTGAAATAAAGACCTTCTTATTTTTTGATTTTCTGAATATGGAAAAATTTTAATTCTAGAATTCTTTAGCAAAATTCTTTTAAAAACCTCATGAGCTTCTTTTGTTACATAATAAACAAATTGATGTTCAGTATTTAGCATTTCTATTTGAGATACCAAATTATGAATATATTCCGTAATCCCTCCACCTTTAGGAGTAYAATATATACAGTTGACTGCTATTTTCATTAACTATTTTATTTTAATATTTGTTCCCATTTCTTGATGATTATAGGCATTTTCAATTGTAAATTAAGCTTCTTCCCTACAGTTCCAAATTGAATTCTTAATTCTTTTGATTCAATTAATTCATTTATTTTTTGAGCAAGTAATTGAACATTGAATCTTTCAATTAAATAACCATTTGAATTATTGACAACTAAATCAGAAATTCCACTTGGAGAATCATAGGCAATTAAGGGTAAACCAGCTTCTCTAGCTTCCGTTAATACTAAAGGTAAACATTCAAAATGAGAAGTCATAACATAAATTGAAGAATTCAAATAAACTCGATGGATATCTCTTGTTGGTGGTAAAATAGAAACACATTCGCCTAAACCGTACTTTAGTATCATTTGTTTTAAATTATGTTTCTCACCTCTGTCTTGTCCAATTATATCCAATTTCCAATTTGGATGTTTTTCATGAACAATTTTCATGGCTTCTATTAGAAAAGGAAATCCCTTCTCTTTGTGGAGCCTACCAATAGAAATAATTTTTTTATTTGATAAAGATGAAATCCGATCTAGTTCAAAAGAAATTGGATTTGGAATTCTGACTGCCTTTTCTACACCCAATTTTTCAAAATAAATGGATTCGTCTTTTTTATTTAAAACAATAACTTTATAAAATTGCTTATACACCCATAATCTGGTAAATTTTATTATTGGATTTATTGGTTGATAATAACTGTTATGCAACCAAACAAATTTTCTTACGGTTCTATTAAAAAAAAAAGAAAAAAAGACTAAGTAAGCTCCAATATCAGAAAAACCAATTAAATCTGTTATTTTGTTTGTTTTAATTATTTGTCGAATACTACTCAAGTATAAAAATGGTTGAAACATTCTTATAAAATAATATTTAGATTTATTTAATCCAATTGGAATTATCTTAACTTTTTCGTTGACACTATAAAATACCTCTTTTGAACTATATGTTATTATAGTTACATCATATTTATCSAYWANRWTCKKTAMWTACAKYAASWWKYASSMYWWCTCMRMCNMMWASCRRMTCRMKRWTANNYMCGSCKWTAKAWAMGCTATCTTTTTTTTAATCATAAGTTAATTTGTTAATTCGCAACTTGAATTTTTATTATAGTTTATAAATGAAAAATAACACCAAGATACTATTAGAATTATTCTCATATAGCCAATGGTCAAACCTTTTATATGAAGAATTAATAAATAGATAAAGAGAAAACAAACAAACAGATTAAGATTATATTTTTCTGTTTTGTTTAATCTTTTTTTAACATTAGAGTACGAAAATATTTTTAATTGATAAAATATCATAAACCCTAAATAGAAAATACCACCAAATAAAATTTGTCTTAAATAGCCTGAATCTGTTTTCCTATAATAATGCCCTGAGGAATCCGTAAAAAGACCATCTCCAAATAGAAAAGTTTTTGTGCTAATTTGCACATCATACATCTCAAGTAAATGATTGCTAGATGAAGTTTCTAATTGATTTTTATTACTATAACTGTATAAAAACTCAAAAGCAAATGGTAATACATTATTTAAAATAATTTCCTTATACCTATTAGGCGCTAAAGACCAAGACGTTAGCAGAATCAAAGAAATCAGAAAAACAATTTTTTTAGCCTTTTTAAATTTAGACATTGAACTTTTATAAAAAACGCCTAACAAGAGGGCGAAAAAAAGTCCTATGAAGCCTGTTCTTGCAATAAAAACATTAGCTGCAATAATTAACAGTAATAACAAAACATGTAAGAAGTTAATTTTTTTTTCATTTAAAAGATATTTAGATAAAAAAATAAAGACAAAACCATAACATGCAGAAAGTCCAAAAAAGAGATCACCTGAAATAGAGAATCCTCTAAATATATTATTACTCCTATTTCCTGCTCCAATAATACTATTAGAATATTGAAACATTTCAACAATTTCCAAAATAGAAGGGAATAGAAACGCAGATATAATTACCATAGATTGTATCACAAAAATAKCAATAATTATTTTTATGATATCTTTTTCTCTCGTCATTGTAGGAAAGATAACAACAAAAACAAAGATACTACATACCAATACTGGCAAGTTCCCAATCATTTGTTTCGCAATTGAAAAATCATAAGAACCATGAAAAAAGGCAATTAAAATATTTACTACTACAATTAAAAACGTTAATAAGATTAATGATAAAACATATTTCTTACTAATAAAATTTAATAATACTTTAAACCTACCTGGAGTTATTATTATAATTAAAAAGGCAATAAAACCAGCTAAATATGTACTGTTCAAAATTGGCAACTTGAATCCAAAAACCAAACAAAATAACAAAAAAATATTTGTAATTCTTATTAAAGATATTTTTGCCATTGATTGGGTTTTACATGTTTAATTAAAACAACTAAAAACCTTTTAAAATTATAAGGGTATTTTAGGTAATCAAAAGAAAATAAAAAATGAAATAGACTCCTAAAAGAGTATCTTTTTAAAGATAGATACGAAATCATCCGGATTGTATTAAATCTTCTTTCAACTGAATCTTTTCTTAATGAAATGTCCATGGTCTTACTCTCAATTGATATTAACCAATTTATATAGTCAATATTTATTGAAAATGGGACATCACTTTGAACACCTAGTTCCTTTAAAAAGTGAACTATTGTCAATCTTCTAACCCTTGACGCGCTCTTAACTTGATCCGAACTATGTATATTTGTAACCTGATTGATACTTATTCTATATTGGAGTAAAATATGTGGAATATTGCCTAATTTTCCAACTTTCATAAGATCCAGAGCTAATTTATAATCCTGGGCCCTTTTAAAAGATTCGTCATAATTAATACTATTTCTAACTAAAGTACTATTTCTAATGAATAAAGTAGGGTGTATAAATGGGGCATATAAAACAAATGAATCATGAATATCCTTAGAATCAGTCAATAAGTGAGTTTTATTTATTTTTTTACCCAAACCTATTGTCTCTGCCCAAGCTCCGCAAGCCACTATGCTAGGATTAGACATCATATAGTCGTATTGCCTCTCAAACCTATTTTTAAAAGAGATATCATCCGCATCCATTCTTGCAATATACTTTCCTTTTGCAATTTTCAATCCTTTATTTAAAGATTTAGTTAAACCTAAATTACATTCATTATTTAGAATAATAATTCGATTGTCTTTTCTTTTATAGTGATTTAATATTTTATCGATTAATGCACTTTTTGGGTTATCATTAACAATTATAAATTCGAATTTATCAAATGATTGATTCAAAACAGAATCTATAGATTGCCTTAACCAGTCTTCTGGTTCATCATAGACACACATTAGTACAGAAATTTCAATCGTTTCTTGGATCATTTTAGATTTAATTTTTTTCCAAGTTTGGTATCCCATTCATTTGGTCTTATATGATCAAAACCAGAACCATGATGAAATGTAAGTTCACCAAAATAAATTTCTCCATCTAAATTATAAAAATCAACTCTCACAAACCTAAATGAAGATGATAAGATCTCTGCTAATTCAATCATTTTTTTTAAATTAATTGGTTTTTGAATCTCTTCGCCTCTAATATTTTTAAAATCCTTATTTTTTCTTGCCCATGTAAACAAAAGAGGATTCCATTCTTTATCATAAATATTCCTCTTATTTTTACCTTCACGATCTATAGATACATAAATACATTCTACTTTACCATGAAAACAATGAAATTTATAATCATTAGGTATTTTACCTTCTGAACTTTCTAATAATTTTTCTACAATTATTTGGGGTTTTATATTTTTGTATTGCCACTCTTTCCCTTGATAATAATTATTAGTCTTTAACCATTTCGCACATAGGACCTTTACCAAACCCCAATCTACTATACTTTTATCTCTAACAATAAAATTTGTGCCACAGCCGTTGTTAGATTTAATTATAAATGGGTAATTCGGGAATTTTTTTGCGTTCAACTCATCTAAGTTTGATGAATTAAATAAAAGAGGAATTAAATATTGATTTCCAATTCTATCTTCAACAAACTGTCTCACTAGGAATTTATCAGCACAAATAGTATGTAATTCAGTTCTGTCATACAATTTTAGCCACTGCATCTTTTCATTTAATGTTATGGGAGTTTTTAGGTTAAGATGATACCCGAATGTTTTCCGAAATTTATATTTTAAAAATATTTTTTCTGGAACAATCCTATAATAAATAAAATCTATAATCTTTTTCATTCCATAGCTGTATTTCATTTTTAAAGTTGCCATAGCCTTTTTCAATTTTAAAATTAATGATTTTTCCATATAATCTCATTCAAGTTATTTAATTTAGCCCAGTTTTGAGATTTATTTTTTGAGACCACAACGCCCATATCCGTTAATTTTAGAAGAGGTAAGTCCGAGATATTATCGGAGTACGAAATTGAACCTTTTAGTTCCTCATTGGAGATATTTATCTCAAGTGAAAGTTTTTTTAATTTATTATAATTCATACAATCCAAACCACTAATTTTACCTTCACATTTATTATTTGAAAATTTTATATCTGTTGCAACTAAGTGGTCTACATCAAATTCTTCACAGAAATGTTTTATGTAAATTGAATACCCTCCAGAAACCACAACCGTTATGTAGTTTTCATCTTTTCTATTTAACAATTCTTTAATTATTGGAGTAAGAATATTTGGCCTTACAACTTCATGATAATAATCCTTTGAAAGTTTACAAATATCCACATAAGACATTCCTTGAATCTGAGATAACTTTAACTTCTTATGCCAATTATTTTTTGGATATAATCTACCAATAACTTTAAAAAAATATATTTTCACCAAG
>JAESUW010000144.1 GCA_016760525.1 Labilibaculum sp. | reverse complement strand
AGGAGAACTCATCACCATCCGATATTTTGACAATCGAGGGCCTCCGAAAATCATCAGACCTCTTGATGAATCAATCCTTCAGGCTATTGTAAAAATAAAATCTTATACCATTTTGAATAAGGAATGAACTTATAGGTATAATGCCGATGGAATGAATAGAGGCAAGCTTGAGCGAAGTGATAAGAGCCTACTAATTTATCCAATCGGTATTAAACCGAGGCTAGCATGATAGCTATGTTCTATTGGAAAATCTCGTAAATACAAAACAAAAAAAAAGCTGAAGATCAATCTACAGCTTTACTATATTTTTGAATTTACAGCATTTAATGGGCTTCATATCGCAACATACCCTTTGCTAAAAGTTCTGCAAATTAGATTTTCCCCATAAAGGAGCAATTTTGTTAACGCTTACGTCAACACATTATCGGTTGACATGGACCAGCGGGGTTCTTTACCATATAAGACTCCGTCGGCAAAGACTTTCATGCCTATTACAGCCATATTTTTAGCCGTAGCCACAGGAATAACATTGTGCTGCATGTTAAACATCAGTCGGTCATTTACATTGATGGGGGCGAGCATTCCTTCCAACAGTCCGAACACATCGCGCTGAATTAACTCAATCATAGCCGGAGTGCTGTGACCAGAGAAACCAAGATGCCTGATTAAGCGTTCATGTTTTGGATTTAGTCCGGTGTGGCTTGTTCCGTCGCGATAATCCCGTAAAGCTACGAGCGCACCAAAGTTTTCACCTTTGTTCAGTGGTGTTTCCAGCCCTTTGTACAGTACATCTATTTCTTCCATGGTGTTCACGTTATGTACCATGAACATATCGAGGTAAGCCCCATCGGGGTAATTTCCTTGTCCATCACCAAACATCTGGGAAAGAGCGCGTTTCAAATCGGCTATTGCTCCGCCGCCGTGCTCTCCGTTGGTGCGGTTAAATACATTGTTCAACTCAGGGTAATTTCCCTTTGCCCACCGGATACAACTTTTGCTGTTTAAAAAAATGGATTCGCGCAAATTATGCTCATAATTTATCTCACCCGGTATCAGGTTGAGTTGACGGAATGCTTTCGCATAATTAAGTTGGCTAGAGCCGTACAGGTTGGAAGCATCCAGGAAGTTAATTCCTAAATTTATTGCTTTAAGAATAATGGCGACAGGGTCGGTGTCTTCGGGAGTCAATTGCAAAGCTGCCTGTCCTCCCAAACCTAAAGTGGTCACATTAAAATCTATTTTACCAAACTTTCGTTTTTGGGGTTGAAATGAAAAATTATTCATGCCAAATGAAGCAAAAGGCGCCATGTACAAACCCAAAGCTACGGCTGCGGACAATTTCAGAAAGTCCCTTCTTTCGATGAGAGATTGTTTTTTTTCTTTCATAACATGTTACAAATAATTTGTTGAAGCCATCATAGTTTTTTAATTGTATAAATTTCCTTTAGCCCAATTACAAAAGATACAGGAACGTTAAATCCTTTCTTTCCATTTATTGTGGTATTGAAACTGTTTGGTATTTACGCCGTTTTATAAAAAACGACAAAAGCAATCCTATTGCAACTATAACCAGCGCTACCGAAAAGGCTGCGTTTGCCCCATTAATTGTAGCAAGGTGTTGCTGTGCTACAGAGGGTGAAGCAATGTGATGAAGATTCTTTTCATAAGTAGCACTCATTAGTCCGATAAATAAAGCAGAACCAAAAGCGGCTGCGACCTGCTGTATGGTGTTTAAAATTGCAACTCCGTGAACCATATCTTTTTCCGGAAGCTGGTTGAGTGAATTGGTCTGAGCAGGGGTAATAATCAAAGAAACGCCTACGTTCATTAAGCTTTGGAAAACAATAAGTGCTGCCAATACTGTTGCTTCCGAAATGCGCGACAAAAAGAACATGGTTACGGTTAAAGCCACAAAACCGACAATTACCGGTGGTTTTGCCCCTATTCTGTCAAAAAGACGACCAGACACAGGAATAACAACGATACTTAGTATGCCTCCCAGTAACAATGCCAGTCCCGTGTTGATGGCATTTACTCCCAGCACGTTCTGCATATAGGTGGGCAAGATAATCTGCACAGCAAAGGGCATCATAAAAGTAATGAATAACAGCACTGTTCCCAAGGTAAACATGGGGTAACGAAATATGCGAAGTTCCAGCATGGGCTGTTTTAATGCCAACTGGCGTTTTGAAAAAACCAAAAGACCTGCAATGCCACACAGTAGCGAAACAAAAACTACAGGATTGCCGAGTCCCAGTGTTTCAAAAGAGGAAATACCAAATATCAGCCCGCCAAAGCCTATGGTAGAAAGCAGTATTGAGGGTATGTCGATTTTAGGTTTTGTCAGCTCAGAAAAACTTTTCAGGAACATTGCTCCCGTTATAACTGCAATAACAGCAAAGGGAAGCATTGTAAAAAAAAGCCACTGCCAACTAAAATATTGCAAAATAAATCCTGACAGTGTTGGTCCCAAAACGGGAGCGGAAACCACCACCATCATGCTAATGCCTATAGCTGCCCCCCGTTTTGACGGCGGGAAAATCAGCATAATCGTATCCATCATAATGGGCAGCAACATTCCGGTTCCTGCCCCCTGCAATATTCGTGAAACCAGTAAAAATGAAAAATTAGGGGAAATACCACACAATACTGTACCGATTGTAAACAGGAGCATGGCAAAGATGTAGAGTTTTTTTGTTGGGAAGGTTTTTATGAAAAACGCCGTAATCGGCACCAGAATACCAATGACCAACAAATAGGCTGTCCCTAACCACTGAACAGTTCCCAAAGAAACATCTAAAGCCAACATCAATTGTGGGAAGGCTACGTTTAGAATCGTTTCGTTTAACATGGCAATGAATCCGCCTATTAGCAAAGGAAGCATAATTAAAATTCGTTGCTTTGGGGTAAATTCCTGCTTTCCTTCCTGAGGTAAAGTTTTTGCTTCAAGTGCAGTTGTTTCGGAAGTATTAATCATATCTTATCCATTAGAATTGAACTGCAAAATAAGAACATTAAGAATTGATAGAAGTAGTTTGTTTTTCACAAAAATTGGTCATTATTTCCAATAGAGTGTAAATCTGCTTATAGAATATGCTATTTTTGTCGTCTAAAAAGGAAATATAGAGCCATGCTTACAGAGTTTAAGATTATTGATTTGAAGTTATCACTTGACGAGAATTTTTCAATGGCGGTTCAGCACCATACCTTCCCAATTGAAAGCTCCCCTGCACGTATAGATAGAGGAATCACCTGTATTTGTACACGGGGGCAGGCTGACATTGAAATTGATTTCGTTAAATACCATATCGAAAAAAGGACTATCGTTTGGGTTTTCCCTGCGCAGGTAATGGAGCTGAAGTATGTCAGCGACGATTTCCAGCTCATGTATATTGCCTGTTCCAAGGAGATGTTGCAACATGTATTGACCCGCTTTCCCTCTGAATTTGGACTTTTTCTGCAGGAAACCCCGGTATTCCAAGCCCCTGAAGATATATATAGGGAAGATATTACATTTTGGGATATCATAAGCAACAAGTATGAAGACACTAATAACATCTGCCGTAACGAAATTATTATAAACCTGTTACGAGCCTACTATCTTAATGTTTACAACTGCGCTTATCACAAATTATTGAAGGATTTAGTTAAGCATACCCGAAAAATGGATATTGTAAAAATGTTTATTAACCTGATAATGAAACATTATAAGGAAAGCAGAGAGGTAGCATTTTATGCAGAAAAGCTCAACATAACGCCTAAATACCTCTCTATTGTAACACAGGAAGAGAGGGCGCAAAGCGCAAAAAAAGTGATTGATGATTTTATGATAACGGAAATAAAGTTGCACCTAAAATCTACTGCAAAATCAATTCAGGAAATATCGGAGGAATTAAACTTTTCCGACCAGGCATTTTTTGGTAAATATTTCAAACGCCAGACTGGGCTGACTCCCAGTCAGTACAGAAACAAATAAGCCTTGACTATAAGCGAATTAATCTTGAAATAAAAAAAACACAGCCTGTTTTTATGTTTCGTTATTTTTGTCGATATTTAAAATAAAACGCACCATTTCGGGGTCGTCAGGCGACATGAACAGTGTTTTATGTTGGTCTAATGAAGCTCTTGCCTGCATATCGTCATTAGACAAAGAGAAATCAAAAACATTAAGATTCTCAATCATCCGTTCTTTATTAGTATATTTTGGCATGTGAATACCATTGTTCAATTTTACTGTTTCCATAGTATAATTGTTATTTTGATTGTAGTACACCCCTAATAGTTCTACTATTGCTAATCTTCTTCGTCATTCTTTTTTGAAGTAATAAATGAACAGACTTCATATTGAAAGCGGTAATAATATTCGAATACAATAAAGATTAAATAAGTATAAACAAGGTAATTGATTAACTCTAAACGGGCAAGACTAACAACAGCAAAGGCAGTTCCAAGCACAGAAAGCGTGAGTATGAAAACAGGTTTTACCATTGATTTCCATTCGGAAGGTTTTCCCCAGGGGCGGGGTGTAAAAAGGTTTGTTATTGGTCGGCTAAAAGCATTCATTATCAATATGCCATACGACATGTAAGCATAGCGGACTTCGCCAATAATGAGAATAGCCACCACAAGAGCCAACAAAACACCATAATAGATTTTTGCACTATTATGAGACGGGCTTGTAGGCATATCGGTTGCCATGAACAGAACACCAAAGAGTAGTCCGGCTAAAGCAAATTGAAAGGGAATACTATCAGGGATCAACCATTGAACCTGAGTAAAAACAAAGAACATCGCCAAAGGGATATGCCAGGATATTCGATTTCGGAAGATGAGATACAAACCACCCAGGACGATGAACAGAATGGAATATTCTCCCAAAGCCCCCTGCGGGCTATAAATGAGTTTATTAAGATAGCTGCCTGCCGATTCTGCAACATTTGGAAAGAAAGAGGTAGGCTGCAAGTTTACATGTTTTGCAGTGCTCCAAATACCAGTTCCGTTCATGGTATTGGCAAAAAATACAGTCATCAACTCACGACCAACCAAAGCAGGATTGAACGTGTTTCTACCAAGACCACCCCACAAAACTTTGCCGAACAGGATTGCTGTAACCCCACCGAAGGCAACAATATACCAAGGCGTTAAAGGTGAAAGTGTGAGTGCCAGTAAAATTCCGGTTACGATAGCAGAACTATCCTTCCATGTATTGGTTTGCCTCAATAAAATAGCTGAAAATAGTATTTCGGAAAGCAGGCAACTCACTATTGCAACGCCGAGAATAATTAGGCTGTTAATCCCAAATGCGAGGCAGGCTATAACTGCTAACGGCACAAGGGCTATAACAACGTCAAACATGACAGACGATACAGATAAACGCCGTGAAAGAAAAGGAGAATGAAGTTCACTCATAATTATTGCTTTAAAATGGATTTTGCCTGCCGGATATATTTCAAAAGGGGAATTTTTGAAGGACAGCTATATTCACAAGCTGCACATTCGATACAGGAAAGCATATTGTACCTGTTAATTAGGTTGTTTTTTTGCCCGGAAAAACCGGGTATTACAGTCATCGGCATTAAATATTGCGGACATACCTGTGTGCAATAACCACAATTAATACAATTGGTTTGACTGACAATTTGTGGGACAAGATAAATCAGCCCGCCCGTTCCCTGATGAATAACAAGCTGTTGCCCGGCATTTTTCCCCATCATTGCACCGCCCAGTCTTAATCTTTTTTTTTTCCATTCTTGAGGTATAAACTTTGAATGTTCAACGATATGGGCAATGGGCGTGCCTATTTTAAAAAGAAAGTTTGCCCCTGTTTTTTGCTCTTCGTTATAAAGTGTTGTAATTCTTTCAACATTAGGTTTTCCTTCAAATATTGCTTTAGCTATAGCCCGAAAGGTAGCAACATTGCTCACTACCACGCCGAAATCCGATGGGATACAACCTTTTGAAAGTTTATGCCCGGTAATTGTCCCGATAAGTTGAAATTCTTCGCCCTGTGGATAATGGTTGGGTAGCAAACGGACACCGGCCTGTAATTTGTGTTGAAGAAAGGCTGCTTCCAGTATTTCTTTCAGTTCTTTGTTTTTTCGCTTGATGGCAACAACTATCTTTTTCGGACTTACAATCTGCTTCACCACTTTTATGCCTTGTGCCAATTCATCGGCATGGTATTTTATCAGTGCATAGTCGGCTGAGAAGAAAGGCTCACATTCAATACCATTTACAACGAGAAAATCAACCGGATTATCACCAGTATTAAATTTAATATGCGAAGGAAACCTTGCCCCACCACAACCTACAATGCCGAGTTCTTTTATGGCGTTTAGCAGCTCCTGTTTACTCCATTTTTCGGGAACTGATGGCGACAATTTCTGCTCAATGTATTTAAAATCATTATGCAGGGTAAGGTATTGGCTTTCGTTAATACTTTTTAACGCGCCTATTGTCCCTGAAACGGGTGCATGAAGGTATGTGCCGAATTGTTGCCCCGATTTTGCGATAAGCTGGTATTGCCTAACTTGTTCTCCTTCCTGAACCACCGGAGTCAAGAGACTTTTGTAGCCATTTAGTGGCATAAGGAAAATTTCGGGGTCGGGCAAATCCTGAACTTCCTGACCTTTATATTTTTTTGCATAATCAGGTATTTGCAGCATAATTAGAAGATTTTGAATGAATAAATTTTACGGTATCACAATCTTGTTTCTCACCAATTAAATAATATTGAAACTGGTCGTATTTGGATAGTTTGCTGACAAATACAGGTACATCTGTCTCATCAAGAGCGAACAGAGAGGTTGCCAGCAAGTCTCCGGCAAATGCTTCACTTGTCAACACAGCAGCCTGCCAGTTGGCAGAGGGAAGCCCAGTTCTGGCATTTATTATATGACCGTATTGTTTCCCGTTTATCAAAACATAATGAGATGACCTACCTGAAAGCGACAAACAGGAATTGCTTAGCCGAAGTCGCATTAATTCGGTTTGCGTGTTGTGCGGATAAGGGATGCTAATTTCCCAGTAAGGATTTTCCTCGTCATTCAAGGCGACAATGGTGCTACCGCCTGCATTAATTAAGGCATCTTTTACGCCTCTTGCTTTCAGAAAACTGACAACCTGATCAATAGCATAGGCTTTGATGAAAGAACCGGTAACAAGCTCCTGACCGACAGCAAGCCTCGCCTGATTCCCATTGAACTCAATGAGACCAGAATCAACAAACTTTAAACTTTCCTTAATCTTTTCTTGCGACGGAAGTAATTTTTGAGCATCGTTATGATAGAAACCCCAAAATCTTAGGAGTGGCATAATCGTGATGTCAAATGTGCCACACGAATGTCTGTTCATTACGATAGTTTCCTCCAATAAATAGCGAGTGGTTTCATCTATATGAATCCAACGACCGGCATTTTCGTTTAACTGAAAAAAATATGAGCCGGGAACATAGGAATTATATTGCCGTTCAATATTTTCAAGGATTGTGAAACACTCCTCCAGTAACATCTCATCAACACTTACGGGAAGCTTGATTTTGATGTGACAATGATACAAAAAACGTGTTTGAGTATAATAATACTTATTGAGTTTCAGAGGCTTTTTCAACTTTATTGTTTGTTTCTATCGTGTTTTCGGATGGAATGACTATTTGCTGTTTTTCCTTATCCCAATAAGGCTTCTGTGTTTCTACAGTAGTTGGTTGTTTCCAAATACTTTTATTTCCAACTAACAACAATAGAATTCCGACAAGGTATAATGTGATTGCTTTTAATTTCATAATTACGCTGCATTAGAAATGAACAGCAACAGTTCCTGAACCGGAAGGAAGCTCTGCAATGGCATCTTTAAGGTGAAAATTGCCAAGTACACGTCCGTTTTCTTCATTATATGCCTTTTGAAGGAAAGAGTTGTCTTTGAATATCATTTCTGTTAAAGCCTTGTTGTCTTCGGTTATTGCTTTACCCCTTATCCTTATCCACTGGTTTCCATCTGCTGCCGTTAATGCTACTTCAATGTTTGGGTTCTTCTCAATTTGTTGATAGCCCGCTTTGTGTTTCCCTATATGAAACCATATCCTTCCATCAAAAAAGGTAACCATACCAACAGGACGAACCCGTGCTTCGTTGTTTTCGACGGTAGCGATGTAAAAAACTTTTGCGTCTTTAATGGCATTATATACCATTTCCACTGCTTGCTTTTTATCGAGTTGTAAATTGCGTATAGTGTCGTAGGTCGCACCGGTGATGGCATCGGGTGAGATAATTTTACCGGCAATTTGTTCGGGTGTGCCGTTTGGGGGTGTTTCACCTGCACCCTGTTTAGGTTTGCTGTTACAGGCTGCTAACATTGCAACCGTTGCAAAAAATAAGAGCGTTTTCTTCATACTTGTAATTTTTTAATATTGAAAGAATTGTGGTTATTTTTAATGACAACTGATTTTTACCTGTAAATGGTTTTAAGATAATCTTGCAAAATTGTTGGTTTTCTGCCAAGTAAATTTCCCAAATCATAACTTGTTGTATCAAACTCTCCCTGTGCCTGCCCCAATGCTACGGATATATTCAGCTGGGATATACCTGTATTTGCCAGTGCTTTGGTATATTCTTCTGCCGTAGGCGAAACGTAATTAATTTCTTTTCCCGTTGCTTCTGTTATGTATTTTGCAACATCGGCATAGCTGTATGCTTCTGTATTTGTAAAATCATACACTTTATTTTCGTGTCCTGAGGAAGCAAGAATACTAGCAGCCGCTTCTGCCATCTCGAAACGCAGGGCAAAACTTATTTTGCCATTGCCCGCAGGCAGGTAAATTGTACCTGTTTCCAATACATCATTACCAATAAAAAAAGGTATAAAATCCATATAAACATTGTTCTTCAAAATGGTATAAGTAAGTCCGCTTTCTTTCAGCCATTTATCTGTTAGGATATGTACCTGCACAAAACCGTAAAGTGGTGATTTCTCGGTTTCGTCTTTGCGTTGGAAACTTGTATAAACAACATAGTTTACGTTTGCTTCTTTAGCGGCCTTTACTACATTTCCATGCTGCTGCAAACGATGGGATATATCACTTGAAGAAACAAAGAATAGTTTATCGATATTTTTAAATGCCGTTACTAACGAAGTGTAATTATCATAATTCCCTATAACTAAATTGATGCCCTTAGCTTTTAAGTCCTGTGCTTTTTCAGTACTTCGTACCAATGCGGAAATCTGATTAGCTTCAATTCCTCTTTCTAAAAGAAATTCTATTGTTGCATTTCCCAAATGCCCTGTTGCTCCTGTTACTAATATCATGTTTATATGATTAAAGTTTATGCTGGCAAAGGTCATTTATTATGACGGATGATTGATATTCTGTTTTTCCGAATTATTTGTCGATTTTTCCTGAGTTTTGCACCTGAGAGATATAATTGATAAAACGCGGTTATGAATCTATGCTCGAGATTTACAAACAAATCACGCCTGTTAGACGTGACTCTTTATTCCTCATAACTTAATCCCGATTCCTCGGGACCATATACAGCCTGTCCCGACCTTTTCGGGAAGACCCGTACGCTGGGTGGTGTGAAAGCCTCTCCCTGCTAGTGTCTGCTAGCGGGGCGGGCTATTCGATTAGCGCCTTTTTTTATGCTGTCCAAATTTTAAAATAAGTATATTTTATCCACTGAAGAAAAGTAAGAACAAATAATAGTTTAATATTATTACCATATTCTATCCCAACTCCTCAGTCCTTCCTTTTCATCCGCCTCTTTGTTTGGTTCATCTGTTGGAACTTGACATCCCTCATTGGGTGACTCAACATGAACACAACCTTCTCGAAATTTGAAGTTGTTTTTTTCCAATTCGGGCGCTATAGATAAGTATGCTTCTACACCCCTAATAAAATCTTGCAATTCTGTAGAAAAATTATATCCCTCGTCTGTAGTGTATGCTACATTTACTAATCCTTTTTTTGAATCATAAGAGTTTGATTCGGGATTATTAATAATAACATCAATATTCTTTGCATGAGTTAAATATCCAAATGTCCCGGGTGTGATTCTTGTTGCCATCCAAGGTGTATCGTATTTAAATAAATATTCATCCTTCAAAATGAAATTCTGCCTGATGATTTCTATCAACCTTAAACCATATTTTAGGTCTTTTATAACGTGTGGCTTGGGGGATGTGTGACAATTTAGTTGATTGTGCCTAATGTAGTTATCAAATGCCAAGTCATCAAATATTGCTATGGCTTCACGCGTAAGGTGAATCTCCGCTTTAGCTTCTAAACGTAGCCTTGATACTATCTTTTTCCATTCAATTAACCATATGTCATTCTTATTTCTTCTATCTAAATAGCAATTGTTTTGTGACTTTTTATTCTTTAAGAGCTGTTCAGGTTGACTCCAATTACCTGTTTTCATATTACGCAAACCTGAACTGACACTATTTGTCATACGCCATTCAGATAAACCTTCCAATCTATTACAATAAGTAATGGTTTCTTCATAAATAGTCGTATTGTCAACTTGCATACAGATTGCCATACTTTCCTGCTCAATATAGTGGTTATAAACTCCACCACGTCCTTCTAACCATGTTTCTCCAGGAAGTATATTTAATTGTTTAACCATATAGGTTTGTAACTCAGCTTTGGTTTTCTCTTTCAACCAAATAAACCTGTCTTCACCTGTATGTGTCTGGTGAAGTTTGTTAAGATCCTCTTTAAGTTTGTTAACTAAGAATTGATATTTTGTTTTAACAAGCCCACGTTGTAGAAATGGTCGCAATTTTTTGCTTACTACTTCTATTGGATCTAATGTTCGTTTTCGTTCCGTAGCTTTATCATACTCAAAGCATGATATATTGCCATTTTCTTGCCCCTCTCTAACACTTACTGAAAGTACATACACTCTAGATTTTGCATCTAGCCGTATCCACAGTCCATCTACTTTCGTACGGTTATTATTTAGTATTTGGATTGCACCTTGATATTCGCCAAATATTGATGCCATTACTTCTCTTATTTCTTTTAGTGGAGCTTCTTTTATGCCTTCAATGTTTATTTTCATGCTATTTACTCTTGACTTGTTTCTTTTTAAGACTTTGCAAGTTTGTTTTTATTCCAAATTATAACCTAAAAAGTGTAAACTATGTCCCTTTA
>JAESUW010000174.1 GCA_016760525.1 Labilibaculum sp. | reverse complement strand
GATTATTTTCATAATTCTATCATAGAATTATGAAACAAGAGAGAAGGACATTTACAAGAGATTTCAAATTGAATGCTGTAGAATTAAGTTATTTGAGGGGAAATGTTGTAGAATTAGCAAATTATCAAGGGAAAAGTTTTTCTGGTAATGGGAAGCCTAAAATAACAGTAGAAGAATCTGAGGTTTTTCGTTTGAAAAAAGAATTAGTTGAAGTGCGTATTGAAAGGGATATCCTAAAAAAGGCGGTCGGCATTTTTTCCAAGAGTGATGGCAAATTTACCGGTTTATTGCTGATCACAGCTATCGGTTTATCATTGAAATGATGTGCAAAGTATTGAAAGTTAGCAGAAGTGTCCATTATTATTATTAATATATGGTTGAAACGAAAGCCTTCAAACAGGGCAATCGAAAACAAGGTATTTGTTGAACAAATACATCCGCAAAGTAAAGGGATTTATGGCAGTTCACGGATAACAGAAGAATTTAAAAGCCAACAATGTTTCTGTGTCCCGACAGTGGGTTGCCTGATTCGAGAACAAGGCCAATATCCGTAGTGTAACCAAAAGGAAGTTCCGAACGATAACAAATTAAAAACACAATTATCCTGTGGCGCCAAATTTGTTAAACCGGAAGTTTAAAGCAGCACAACAAGGCAAAGTTTGGGTTTCGGATATTACATATATCCGAACAATGAAAATACGTAACCGACCGATTATTACTAAACTGGTTTCCCACTCAGATAGGGCTGTCCAATATGCGTGTACCGATTTTAAGAATTTAATTCATAAAAATCCCATTGGTTTCTCAAAGCATGAGTCGTAAAGGCAATTGTTGGGACAATGCTGTGGCTGAAAGCTTTTTTAAATCATTAAGAACAGAGTGGGTATACTGATACAAATATGTATCAAGGAGGCAAGCTTCTAATTCAATATTTGAATATATTGAAACATGGTACAATACAAAAAGAAGGCATTCTTCTTTAAATTATCTGTTCACCAACAAAATATGGAAAACTATTATACAAACATGAAATAGTAGCATGATTTAACTAATTGTCCACTTTTTTTGTTGCAATTCCAGACATTCTTCTTCAAAGGGGGATGTCTTAGAATATTTTATGCCTCAACAAGCATTTCTGCTTTAACTATCTCGGCCAAACGTTTTACACCTTCAATAGCTTTTTCGTTGTTCACATATGAGAAATTAAGACGCATAGTATTGTGTCCTCCGCCATCGCAATAGAAAACATTTCCGGTAACAAAGGCTACCTTTTTCTCGATGGCTTTGTGAAACAGATCCAAAGCTTCCATATTTTCAGGAAGAGTAATGAACAGGAACATGCCCCCTTCAGGACGAGTCCACGTAACACCCTCAGGCATGTGTTTTTCCAATTCTGCCAGCATCACATCCCTGCGCTGATGATATAAATCGATCGTTTTTTGCAGGTTTGTTTCGAACAAACCCGATTTTAGATAGCCAATGGCAATTTTCTGTACAAAAGTTGGGGTGCACAAATCTGCCGATTGCTTAGCAATCACAATTTTCTCGTTGACATCTTTTGGTCCCAAAACCCATCCAATGCGGAATCCTGGTGCAAATATTTTAGAGAATGTTCCTAAAGTCAATACATGATCATCATTGTCCAACTCATACATCATGCGTTGTGGCTTGCCATCAAATCGTACTTCACGGTACGGACAATCTTCTACAATTAACACATCGTACTTATGAGCCAATGCGATAATCTCTATGCGGCGCGATTCAGGCATGGTAATTCCTGTTGGATTTTGAAAATCAGGAATCACATAAATAAACTTTGGTTTGATACCCTGTTGCTTCAGTTCTTCCAGTTTGGCTTCCAAAAGTTTGGCACTCATACCGTGCTCATCCATTGGTATACCTTCCATTTTTGCACCATAAGCCTGAAATGCACCAATCCCGCCAAGGTAAGAAGGCAGACCACAAATAACCACATCGCCTTGGTTCACAAAAACTTTGCCTACTAAATCCAAGCCTTGCTGCGATCCGGTTGTAATAATTATATTATCCAAAGAACATTCAATACCTTCATCCTGATACTTTTTTACAAGTAACTCCCTTAGCTCGGTAACGCCTTCGGTAGCATCGTACTGCAACACGGCTGCACCTTCTTCCCGAAGCATATCCGAAACAATGCTGTCTAATGCCTCAACAGGAAAAGATTCCGGTGCCGGCAATCCTCCTGCAAAAGAGATAATGTCCGGATTCTGTGTCAATTTCAAAATCTCACGAATGGCTGATCGTTTGTTATTATTGCTGATTTGAGAAAAGGTTCCTTTTAAATCGCTGATCATGACTGCATTGTTTAGTTATTTGTAAACCTTTGGCTCCGACGCTAATCGGAGCCAGTTTGTGTTTGTTGTGATTTTTGTGAAAATCTGTATTTGCATTCTTATTGCAAACTCTATGTAAATGTATGACTTGCAGTAAATGTTTACTAGCACAGGGAACAAATACAGCAAACTGATCTATCAAAAGCTATTTCGAAAGAATTTATATCTTTACAATCAGTATTTATATGATATTGGCAGATAAATTTTCTTCTTATGGACAAGCTGGACAGAACTGACCGCAAAATTTTACAACTGCTGCAACAGGATTGCCGCATCACCACGAAGGAACTTTCGGAGAAATTGCACCTAAGCAATACGCCTGTGTACGAACGGGTTAAAAAGCTGGAACGAAGCGGTATTATAAAAGGGTATGTGGCTCGTCTCGACCCCGATAAGATAGACCGAAGCATGATGGTTTTTATCTCTATTTTGCTAACCAAGCACACCCGCGATGTGGTAGAAAAATTTGAAGCAGAAGTTTTGGCACTGCCAGAGGTTATGGAGTTTTATTACACCTCGGGAAATCATGATGCCCTACTTAAACTAATGGTGAAAGATATGAAGGCTTTCCAGTTTTTTATTCAGGAGAAACTATCGAAATTCGAACACATCAGCCGTTTTAACAGCACTTTCGTAATTTCCTCAGCCGATAAATTGGGCTACGATTTGTAATTTATTGTGTTAAAACCGATACCCCGATCAAAATAAACAAATACAATTTGTTCAAGAAAACCCTAGGGTACGCCATAGCGTGGCCTTTTATTTTCAGGTATTCATATTTTCAAATTCAATAAAATATTTGTTTGATGATTTCAACAATTTGCAGAATGCGAAGGAATAATTGATGGTCTGCAATGGGCACACAACAAATGCCGTAATACCCTACAAACGGACACGACATGTCGATGTCCCTACGTAATATTTTCAAATTAATTCAAAATTCGTGGGTTTCAACCCGATGCAAAGGATGAATTCAACAACAATTCAATCTATTTGTTCATGAAAACCGTAGGGGTATGCCATGGCGTGGCCTTTTATTTTCAGGGATCCACATTTTCAAATTCAATAAAATATTTGTTTGTTTCAACAATTTACGGGAATGGCAGGGAATAATTGATGGTATGTCAACGGTCATGTACAACAAATGCCGTAATACCCTAAAAACGGCCACGACATGTCGTTGTCCCACGCAATATTTTCAAATTAATTCAAAATTCTTGGGTTGAAACCCGATGCAAAGGATGAATTTAACAATAATTCAATCTATTTGTACGCAAAAACCGTAGGGGTATGCCATGTCGTGACCTTTTAATTTCGGGTGTCCATATTTTCCAATTCAATAAAATATTTGTTTGATGATTTCAACAATTTGCAGAATGGTAGGGAATAATTGATGGTATGGAATGGACACACACAGCAAATACGCACAATCTAAACCAATTAATACAAACAATATAAATCCATACAAATAATTTGTTCACGAAAACCGTAGGGTTACGACATGTCGTGACCTTTTATTTTCATGTTTCTACATTTTTATTTTTAATAAAATATTTGTTTGATGATTTCAATAATTTACGGGAATGGCAGGGCATAATTGATGGTATGCAAGGGGCATATGCAACAAATACGCGCAACCGAAACCAATTAATACAAACAACATAAATCCATATAAATAATTTGTTCATGAAAACCGTAGGGTCACGACATGTCGTGACCTTTTATTTTCGGGTGTCCACATTTTCCAATTCAATAAAATATTTGTTTGATAATTTCAACAATTTATGGGAATGGCAGGGAATAATTGATGGTTTGCAAGGGGCACACACAACAAATACTGTAATACCCTAAAAACGGACACGACATGTCGATGTCCCTACGGCAATACATACAATGTTCATTTTAAAAATTCTTGGGTTGAAACACTGCACAAACAGGATGCTACAACAAATGGAATTGCAATTCCTGACTGTAATCCTCGGGTTGAAATCTGATGTAATGAGTGGGAAAGAGAAAGCCCCGCAAGGGGCGGGGCTATTAAATAACGAATTTTTTTAATTTATTTTAAATCCTGAAACAATTAATTTATCCAAATACTTTTTTACATTTCTTTCATGAAAACTAGTAAGGCTTTTTAACCCATAAGCAAAATCGGCTACATAATTTCTTTCCTTAAGCGAAAGTACATTTGACAGAACATCCCATTCAACCATTCTCCTAAGGAATAACTCTGACAACTCCACTTCATTTATATCAATTTCCTTGTTTTTATTAGGAGCCTTTTCTTTAAGAATACAATGAGATGCATAATCCAGTTGCTTAATATTAGGCTCAGTTCCTTCACAGAACTGTTTCCCAATTTCATGAATAACACCTGTATATTTTAATCCTTTAGCTTCAGCAATATTTTCAATTTTTTTAAATTCAGATTCTAAATCTCCGTTATTATCTATTATTGAATTATATTTCTTTACTATGTAATTTAAGGTGTCATATAACTGTAAGAATTTATTTTGGGGAAGTTTGTCAAAAATCTCAGGCCTATTGATTCTTATTCTATTAATTAGTTGTTTCTCAAAATTTAAATAAGACTTATCTATGTCCTTTAACTGTGAAATTGAAGTTATTATAGTTGATAGTTTTCGTTCTTCATTGACAGTTAGTTCTCCTGCATAAAGAGAAGCGATCTTGCGATAGTATTCGTCACCATTTGTATGAATTAGGGTATTTTCTGAAATAAAACTAAAATCAACCGGTATAACTCCTTTTCTAGCTTTCACCCTTTTGATTCTTTCTTCTTTTGTGAGTGTATATTTTGACAAAATTGTACTCGAGTCTTTAGAAGCCATAAATGATTTAATCTCAACTGAAGAAAGAATAGCATCCCATAATTCCGATTTTTTTGAATACTCTCCCAAGTCATCACTTAGCGCATATTTCTTTATTAAGCTATTTACTAGTTTCAATAAATCTGTCAGGTAGATCAATAGATCATCTTCTAATTTCTCACTTTTCCATATTTTCAATAAATCGAAGTGATTCATTTTTTTACCACCATCTGTATACTTGTATAGAATAGATAAAGTGTAAGGGATAACGGCTGATCTAATTTGACCAATTGAATTTTTTCCCATACCATATGTCTTTTCTAATTTCCTGAATAAGATCATCTTTGCGATTAGCTCTTCATAAAAAGTTCTATCAATTAGTAGTGGTTTCTTTTTAAAACCATCACCACTTAACACTTCAATAAATGCTCTAAATACCTTTTCACCACCTTTTTTCACTACAAAAGGCTGTTCTCCCCATGCTGTATAATATTTAGCCAATTGCTCTTTTGAGAATCTTTTTTCTGTAGGGTAGTCTTTTTGTATTCTTTTCTTTTGATTACCCGCAATACGCAACTTCGTATTAAATTCTCCTTTAGCTCTTTCAAAAAACCATTTTAATCCGTTAGGAGTGACTATACTTTCAGATAAAGATTTTAATTGAATCAACTGGGAATTCCTAGACCTTAAATCCACTAGCGAAACCCGAGTTTGAGCATTTGAAAATTTACTTATATTAGTAATGAGTTTTTCGAGTTCTTCTTCACCGGCTTCCTTTGCAACATTGATTTTTGCCATAACATTCACTTTACTTATATCATAACCATCTTTTTCCGTAAAGTATATTGTTGCTGTTGTTTGCCCCCCATTGACAATCTGAAAATCATTTAAGCTCTTTATATATGTTTTACCATCTAATTCATAGGTGTCAGCTTCAATAGCTGTAATAGTAATTCCATTATTATAGGCTATGAATTTTTCTGGTTCTGTTCTAATAGTTTCTCTTATTCCTTTGTTTACATCAATCTTTAATTGAAGGAAAGACCTTACATTTTTCTCTAATAATCTAGTACTATCGTTTTTATACAATTTAGAGAGGATGGACGCAGGAAGTACGCATAGAAAAGAATCAAAATTATTTTCATTTGCAGCTCGAATACATTCAATGCTATGTCCAAAACGTTGTTCAAAATTGACTAATAGAGGTTCTCTATTACCCTCGGATATAAGAACATTGTACAAGAAATTTAAATCAATAAGTTTTTTTTTAATCACAAGCTTTTTTGACACATTCTCTCTTTCCCTAGAATAAGAAATTTTCAATTCTTCATCTTCAAACTCAATTCTTTTAGGAGTTGGTGAAGCTGTCGATAATGAAACTGTTGCAGTAACTGAAATTAAAAATATTTCAACTACATCAAATTGATGTATACCTTCTGAAGATGATATTTTTGTTATTAATGGTCTAGTAGGATCAGAATCTTGAATTTCATCATTTAGGTGACCTTTAATTGCTTTATTAATAAATCTATAAGCTCTTTTGAACTGATTTTCGTACGTTGATTTTTGTGACACTAATAAATTTTCATTCGTACTTGTTAGATCAATAGAACTTTCATCAACAATAAAAACTTGAAGTCTCTCTCCTGATTCATTGACTTGATATGCATTAATTTTTGATTTATTAACAATTGAAATATTGTATGAATTACTCACATCTTCAGAATCGACTAATTTGGCGTCTAACAATGATGGCATAACTTCAGTCAACAAAAGAGGCTCACTTACAAAACCATTGTCATCTTTGGATCTCTCCAATAAATCTGTTCGGTAATTAAAATATTCTTCAATCTCCATATCAATATTTTTTTTCTTCTATAAGGAATTCATCTAATGAATTAACACGTAATAAATAATCCAATTTTGTAATCTGTACAGGAATATTACATACAGATAACTTTGGGAAACCATTAGCCATACAATTATAAAGCTCCATTTTACTTACAATAAAACGGTGATTATTATATTCCTTGGAATTTTCAACTGTAAAACCTTTTTGGCTAATTGCATTATAGAGGATTGACAATTCTCCTTGATTTTTTCTAACATTTCCAATTATCAACAATAACAAATCATGAATTGACTTCCCATCGACTAAATCAATACGGACAGAGACAACCAGTAATTCCAACCTTTTATCAAACTCATTTTCAAGTTGATGCTCACTTGATATTTTGACAACATGTTTTGCTATTTCTTTGGTTTTTATCTCAATATCTTTATTATCAAATATAAAATCATGGGTAGTGTCAAAAGGTCCTTTCCAAGAACTTAAAACATCATTAATATTAGAAGGAGTAGATTCAGCTATATATTCATTCAACATGAATAATTCACCAAAAAAGCCCATTACTTCTTCTCTCGATAACTTGTGCGTATGTTTGTCTTCGAAGAATTCAGCCCACTTATAGAATCCTTGAATTAACTGGTTAGCATACTCTTTAGCATTACTAATATCTTTTATTTTAAGATATAAAGAGAGGACTAAATCATTAAACAGATCCTGGAAATCCGGATCATTGAGCCTTATTAAGATGACGTTTTTAGATTTAATATACTCTAAACGAAGCTTTTCTTTATCTACTCCATTCAGCTTTACCTCAACATTCAAAGGAATAAATAGAATCAAACATCGATATCCATTTTTATGAACACCTATAAATAGGTCTGAGATACATTTAGCAGTGATTCTTAAAGCCTTGAAACCATCTTTATTATTGACTGCAGAAACATTGCTCCATTTAAGTTTTAAATCTTTAATGTTCATCTCTTATTCATTATCATTAATAATACTTTCGTCATCATCTCCAACTTCCGAATTTAGATCTTCATCAATTTGTAAATCGTAATCCCCTTGCATATATTCGCCTCCAATATCTTCCGACAACGGAGGAAATTCAATTGCATAGCCTACAAGAGGTATATTTAGGTCAATTTTGTTTTTAAGAACATAATCCGCAAATTCTTTTTTCACATGATCATGTTTTGTAAGTTTCGAACTGCCAAGCTTATTAAAAGCGTATCGAGAATCAAATAAATATATAAGTAGTAATCCAGAACTATCTTTCATTTTTTCTCGATAATATCTTTCTGGAATTGTTTTGAATTTCTGTTTAACCTGATTTTTCAGATCTTCAAACGATAAACTATTACCCTTCTTTTGAAGTTCTTTTGCTTTAAAAAAATAGAAATTTTCTTTTGCTTCAGATTTCTGAAGATCAGATAAAAGAATAGCTGTATCTTCATTTGATGACAAAATATTGGCACTTTTACCACTAGCTTTAAATATCTTATCATTTAGAAACGTCCTTCTATCATCTTCATTGCTAATCGGACCAGAACGCTGAGCTAGCTTAATCTTCTCTATGCCTAAGTTTGGATTGAAGTTTAATTCTTTAATATTTAATTTAGGGTTTTCTGACCTTCCTGTTATTTTTAAACCTATAGTCCAGTTATTTAAGTACCCTTTTTCGTTACTTAACTCAATAAATCTTGACATAAATTCAGGGTCTTTATCATTGAAATTATTCGGATGATCTCTTAAAATTTTAATTATTTCATCACTGGTCGTTTCATAGGTAATAATGTCATCTTGATCTTTAAGCCTAGAGTCAAATTTCGGAGAAATACTACTTGTGAAATTTCTCCAAATATCAGTCATACTTGATTTATCCACTCTAAATTGCGTTGTCATTTTCAACTGATCAGCATAAGACCAGTTAACACTTTTTGTGTTTTTTAAAATTGACGGTCTTGTGATTTTTAATGTTCCTGGATGCTTTTTAACCCTAAGAATAAAATTTTTAGGCGATTTTTCTTGTTCTTCCATTTTTATAAATTCAGATTCCAATTCTTCAATACATTGAGTTGTGGAATTAAATTTATCCAAGGTGCCTTGACTTGTGAATATTTTGCAACAATCTAAATATCCAGGTCTATAGCCAAACCAACGTCCCATTTGAAGTAAGGCATCAGAATAATTTGTTGTTCGAATAAAGTAATTAATGGTTAATCCTTCTAGAGTAAAACCACGGGATAGGCGATTGCCCCCAACAGCAATTATTTTTTTAGGTGTATGCTTGGGATATTCTAATTTTTCACCAGTTAAACTATTTATTGCTTTTACTTCTATTCCTTTAATAGCTGTTGGCAAAACTCTTTTTAAGGAATCAAACACAATAGGAACCATAAATGGATCATCATAACCAGTAGGTAAATAGTTGTGTATATTCTCAACTATGTGAGCGTAATGTTTATACCAGGTTCTTTCTAATTCTGAATATATGGAGTCATCACTTGAAGGTTTTTCATTACTAATTCTTGAAATGACTTCATCAATATATTTTTCAACTAATTCTTTTGTTCGGTTTTGCCAAAAAGTAAATCTTGAAATATGAATAAGCATCGTATTGTGAGGCTGGAACAGCTGAGACTTCTGCATATTGGGGATCCTTGTTTCTCTAATAGCTAGAGTTATTATGAAACAATTTAAAGATTCAATTAAAGATTCCGGCAATTTCTTAGGGAATACTTCATCTTTTTTTGGAGCCCATGATTCTGATTTATAATCAGAATATGTGTCAAAATCTAAATAACCCCCAAAACCAAACCTTTCGTTCCATTCAGTCTTGCTCGTTATGTTCTTAATACCGATTATTTCTCCTTCATCATTTCTATAAACACGACTTGGAAATTCTTCAATATAGTCATCTACAGGAGGAGCAACAAGTGGTATTTTTTCATTTTCATCAGTATTATTTTGTATTGGATTGATTGTCTCAAATATTTGTTTGGCTCCAACGTAGTTTGAAGGAGGATCTAAAAGTTCAATAAAATCATCTGGGAAAATATTATCAACCCTAGATAATTCCTTCTTAAACCTTTCTCCTTTTACTTTGTACTTCTCAATATATGCTTCATCAGGTATGTCATTTCGATCTTGAAGTACATTGGCGAATGGTGTAGCTGTATAGCCCAAATATGTTTTTCTGTTAAACAATGCCAATAATGCCCGAATCTGACTATTCGTCTTGCTTGCATAATTTCTACCTTTGGCTCCTAAATTATTAAGAGAAGCATTATCAGCCTCATCATCAAGAATCAACAAAGGAATATTATGTCGTTCCTTATCTTCATCTAAATAATCATGTAGCCAAACAATTAGATTTCTTAAAACACTAACATTCTTTTTACATACTAATACATTAATATCATTAAGACTAAAATCAGCTTCAAGTAGGGCTCTACTAAAATCTGAATCAATTGAAGTAATAGCTTTGACTTGGTTAATAGGTGAATTACCAAGTTTACCAAACCTTGAAATTTCACCCACTCCTTTTTTGCTTCTAGTATTAGAATCTATATTTCGCCCTTCTCCGATGACGTCAGTTTCAATCCTTTTTTGGGTCTGACTCCGTAAATCCTCCATAATTCCAGATAAAACGATAACTAACCCATACCCAGTATCAATGGCACGATTGATAACTGCATTAAAATTCCCCGTTTTACCAGATTGTACAGCACCTACTACTAATCCCTTTACATAAGTTTCGTTTTTAGATTCAGGATCAGCAATTTTTCTAATTATCTCTAAACTCGAACGTTTGGTTTCGTCAACAACTTTTTGAGATCTTCCAGACTTTAATAAATATTTGAAATATCTATCAGAATAATTCCAGGTAAGAGAAACCTCCCTATCCTTAGTTAACCAAGATTGAAATCCTTTTTTTGTTAAGGAATGACTTATACCTGGATCAATAGGGTTGACAGATAGATATTCTTTTTTAGCAGTTTCAAAATAAGTCTCTAAGGTCGAATCATCAACTTTTGATAAACCACTATAGTATCCCGCTTTATTAATATCCTCTTTTATGGATACATACAAATTATCAATATAACTTTTAGCTTTATCTCCTAAAAGAAGTTCTT
>JAESUW010000173.1 GCA_016760525.1 Labilibaculum sp. | reverse complement strand
ATTAAAAATAACAAATTACATTACCTAATACGGTTATAAAAAATTGCTATATCCAATGATATAGAATGTTTCTAAAACATAAAACACATACATTTCAACATCGAAAAAAATGAACTTACCAAACCACAACTTTGGTTATGTTAGCCCGTTAGCAATAATTAAAATGAAACCTTATGAAACAATTTACCTTTAATTGATATGAGAATAACAAATACTAAGATTGATTGGCTATTCTTTCCTTTGACAAAAATCATATTCTCAACGATATTTGTTTTTGGCTCAGGAATTCTAGGCAGTGCCCTTGTTGCTGAAATCACAACTTCTGATGGGAAAATTGAATGGGCTCTCATTACTAGTAAAACGTCATTTAAGGCAATAGTTTTTCTAATCATTATTTCTGTTATTTATCAAATAATAGGTTCCATTGATGAAAAAAGTTATCGTGAAGAAATTGATAATGGTCTTTTGAAACAATTTATTGAACAAGAAGGTATAAAAATCCTTGCATCGGAAGTAAACAGGGCTATTGAACAAAACGATAAAGGAAAGCTCGAGAATCTAATGGACATGAAAGAAATACTAACCCAAAACCTAGGAAAAAAATGAGTTTTTTAGTTACAAATAAATTGGGGAAGAAACTTCAAAAAAGTCGTGATAAATCCCTTTTGCAAAAACTGGATATTGCTGTTAATAAAATTGAAGAAATATTTAGTAACAATCTAGAATACAAAACTAATCGAGTTACTAAAGTTTTTCAGGATGTTTTCGTATACAGGATTGACAGACACTTAATGCTTATATTTACATCGCATAAATTGAATAATGATAGCTTAAATATAACAGCCTTGGATATTGTTAAACATGATGATATCAATAAAGCATTAAAGACATATTATCATTATGAAAATTAACTACAGCCTACACCTTTTGAAATTTAGGCTGTGATTTCTTGCAACTAGTTACAAGATTGTCTTTATTATGAAACAGAGTTGTTCTAATTGGTTGACCAATGGTTTTCATTGCTTTTGCAATTTTTAAGATTTCAAAAGCAATTGCCTATTAGGTGCAACATCTAAAAAACAGTTGCATAAGCGAGACTGTTTCCTCATTCCAAAAGTTTAAAATAAGAGATAGGCTCGAAATAAAAAATGAGCTAACATTTTTATAACCTATAACATATTAACAAGCACCCTTACATATTTTTTACACCGCTCCTGTTTTACGTGTTGTTAATTATCTGTAAATAAAGGATGTTAAAACGTGCGTATAACATAGATTTATGTACTTTTGAGATGCGAGGTACAGAGTTATATGTCCTTGTTTATTAATAATGCCCCCTGTATTATAGATGTATCGTTAAGTTTAAGGTCTCTATTGTGGGTATACGGGTGTTGTAGTGCATTTGATCAAAACCGAAACGCAATGAACCAAACCGAATTAAACAAAACTCTCGAAATAATACGAAAAATTGAACGTGACGGAAAAAGTCCACCGAAATCTGTAAATGAAATTCCCGAATTGGAAGAACACTATTTAGGTTTCGAAGATATTTTAGAAAGGATTAATGATAGAGTTCTAGAATTAAGCATTCCAAATTTTAAACTTTTTGGAGTTTACGATTTTGTTGTGCCCAAAACAGAAAAGAAAATGAGCCGAATTATTCTATTTTCGCCTTATTTAGTTGCAATTTTGATTTCGACTTATGGAATATCAATCGAAAATTATTGGTTTCTGACAACATTTGCTGCTGCATTTTTAGCACCAATTCTTTCGTCAATCTTAACTGGAATAATTCCGAATTTGATTTTAGTAGGTTTATGTGGATATTTTTTCTACTCGGACAAACTGACTTTGGGATTTGTTTGTTTAACTACATTAATTTCGACCATTTGTACGAGTTATTTAAAAAAACATCGTCGAAATTCATTAATCAATATTGCAAAATCAAACGAGGAGATTTTTACTTTTCTTTTTCATAATCGTACAATAGCAATACACGATAAAGGAATTGAAGGAATGTTATACTCGAAATAAGAAAATTTGGTATAACATTACTGCTTACTCGTATCATTTAAAAAATAATTTTCGAAATTTATTCTTTAAGATAGGACTAATTAAAAAATAAACAAAATGAAATATAGAAGAATATCTACTTCGGTTCTATTTGATGGACCGATATTTAATGAATCTGGAAAAGTTGAATTATCTCAAACTATGCGGAATAAAATTTATGATAAGGAAGAAGGTTTTAGAGATAAATTAATTTTAGATATAAACAATTCTACACAAGGAAAATGGCATATTGATTTTACAGAGTATCCTTCAGAAAATTTTGATGCTGATGTTTATATTGAGAGTAACTCGGACTTCAATGTCATCAAGTCAATATTGGAATCAAGATTTAGAGAAAAACCTTTGGAATCGATATGGAAAAAGACTTTTAGAGATGAATTATTTAAAATAGGATAGAAAAAACGCACTACAACACCTCATAAAATTTATGCTTAAATTTGAACTAGTACGAACCGACTAACATTTTAACAAAGGATTTACTACAACCGAAAATCTCCGATTTTCCAGTCGCACAAATCTTATAAAAACTCGTTGGCAGTAACCCAAAAACAACTACAGAGACAACAAATGATATACATAACTTTAGATACTTGCGTTTGGCTGGGATTATTGGAAATTGACTTCAATAATGATGATAATTATTTTGAAGAAATTTGCTTTTGGATTGAAGGTAAACATCTCAATCATATTGCCCCTGAAAATATTATTGATGAATGGAATAGAAATAAAATCCAAGGTAAAGAAAATGCTATTAAACACTTAAAAGACAATGAAATAAATCTATTAAATCGATTCAAAAATGATAAAACATTAAGTGACTTCTATAAACCGAATAAGATTACTGAAATAATTCAAAGCAGAATCGAGAAAATTGATTATATATTAAATACTTCAGAAAAGGCTAATGTCGATGATAATATTCTTATCGAAGCAGGAAAAAGGAATTTACTAAAACAAGCTCCTAATCATATTAAAGAAGGATATAAGGACACAGTGAACATATTGACATTAATAAATCACTTAAAACTAAAAAAACACGAAAAATGTATTTTTTCGACAATTGATGGAGATTTTGGTGTCGCTAAAAATCAACCTTACAATTTACATACGAATTTAGTTAATGAATTTAAAGAAGTAAATCTTGAATATATTTTCTTTGGAAACAAGAAAAATATAACTGATATCAGAAACAGTTTCGGAGCATTATTTTTCAGTGAATTACGAAAAGAAAAATATAATCTCCCAAATTTTCAAGAGCAATTAAAAGAGAAGAAACAAGAAGCAGATGCAAAAGTACTTGCCTCCAAAAAGGATATGACGACAATAACAATATCAAGTCCAGATTCAGATTATCTTGAAAACATAAAACACCTAGACTTGATTCTTTCTAAAAAATCACCGACTTCTTGGGAACAAGTTATGGTCAAATCGTTACTTGGCAGACACGACAGCTACAAACAATATTTTTTTTATAAAATCGGAGACAATGGCTTGGTTTAAATTTCTAAAATCTGAGGGGTATTTTGACCCAGACAAAAATCCCAAACCAATTCAGATTAAAGGCGGGTTTCAAATTCCTTATTGGGAATCGTTAGGCTATTTGGAAAAATTATCCGTTCAAATAAGAGATGGAAAAGAAACTGAACTTATTGACGAATTACTATTCATAATCAAAAATGTATCTGAAAACCCAAGAGACAATTACAGAACGTGGTATGTTTTTATCAAGATTTTATCAAATATTCCTAATGAAAGAATACCCAATGAGATTTTACATTTCATTCCTGTTTGGATAACCGGAAAGCTCGATACTATGCTTCAAACTTCCGAACTATGCGATAAACTTCTTCCAAAATTTTTAAATGATGAACCTACGCCAACTGACATAGAAAAAGCTGAAATAATTCTCCATTATCTTTTTCAAGTGGAAAAAACTGCTATTCAAGATGATGCTTTGGGCGGAGAAGGCAACAGTTATCACACAAGGCTATATTTGCACTTTTTAGCTGATAAATTCAAAAAACGAAACATCATACCTAAAGTCGTTAAATATTGCTCTTCTAGCTTTATTTTAAAATTAGGTAGAACGCTTAAATTTTTACTTCTTGATTACCCCAAAGGAATAAATACTTTATTGAGAGATGGAGCAAATGAATATGAAATCAAAATTCAGATTGAAAAAGAAAATCTCTCAATATCATCAAAATTAAAAAATAGTGAAGTTGCTAACGTAACTTCTACTCTTTCAAATTGGGAGGATAAAAGTGAAAAGGTACTCAAACAAGAACTTATTTCAATTTTAAAACAGCAAAAAATTAATTACACACCCTCTGATGAAAATGATGACACTTTTAAACGATTAAATTTTTCTTTAAATACTGACCTTACTTCATCATTCGGATTTAGCAATATCAGAAAATTAGATGACCGATATTCAACAGACGAAAAAGTATTGAATGTTTTCTCGTTAATATTTCGTAATTTACTTAATGAAAAAGCAAAGCAAAATCCAGAAGAAGGACTGACGATTTTAAAAACAATTTGCTTTAATGCAAAATATCATATTCCTTTTTACAAACGGATTTCGCTTTATGTTATTTGCGAAAATTGGGACACAACAAAATCTTTATTTTGGGAATTGGTAAAAGACTATGATTCTTTGCATATGTTTTCATATTACGAGTATCAAAAGGAACTTTTTGATTTATTAAGTAGAAATCAAAATTCGTTAAATGCGGATGAAATTAAAATCATTGAAAACCTAATTGAACAAGGTAAACAACATGAAACTGAAGAACAAACAGAGAAACAATACGAATATTGGAAACTAGGTTGGTATTCCTCTTTAAAAGACATAGAGCCATTTAAAGGTAAATATTTATCACTTTCAAAAGCATTAAACATTACGAGTAAACACTTTGAGACTTTAGGTGAAGTACAAGTCAGAAGTGGTAATGTTACCCCTATTTCAAAAGATGATTTACTTGAAAAAAGTAATCAAGAAATAGTAGATTACATCAAAACATTTAATCCCAAAAGAAGTTTTGACGAACCGAGCATTAGTGGTTTGTCGGAAACATTTGGAAGTGCGGTTGAAACAGAACCTGAAAAATTTGCAGCTGAATTAGATTTATATCAAGATATACCGTACATATACTCTTATCGTTTGCTAAATGCATTTGGTAAGGCGTGGAAAGAACAAAAATCATTTGATTCGGAAAAAGTACTTCGTTATAGTTTGACTACTTTAAAAAGTCCAAAATTTTATAGTAATGAACTACAAATAGAAAATGATGATTGGCACGCTAAATCAGATTGGGTAATTGGTTCTATTGCAAATCTTCTAACTGATGGTTTACAAAATGACAAACACGCATTTGGTATTGAATTGCTTCCCCTTGTGAAGGAAATAGTTCTAATCATAGTAAGCAATCTCAAACGAGTAGAAGATTTAAAAAAAACGAATATGGATTACCCGACATATTCACTCAATTCAACCGCAGGGAAATCTTTAAGAGCTCTGATTGATTACTCTCTACATAGAGCAAGGAATTTATTTAAACTCGAACAAAAAGAGAAATGGGAAGCCGATATAAAATTATTATTTGAAGAAACATTACAAAAAGGAATTATTGATGGATACATCTTACAAGGAATGTGTTTTGAGCAGTTTTGCTTTTTAGATTATGATTGGATAACGAAACAAGTAAAACATCATTATACTAGTGAAGATAGAGAATGGCTCGCTTTTATGGGAGGTTTTGCTTTTGGTAAACCGCCATACAACAAGGAGCTTTACACAATTTTATATCCTCATTACGAAAGAGCGATTGATAACAATGTGAGATTTAAAAGTTTTAACAATAATGGTTTAGTCCGTCATTTGACAGCGTTTTATTTATGGAAATACGAAACGCTTTCTTCTGAAAAGTTACTTTTTAAATTTGTAAACAACGCTTCCCCAAACGAAGCTAGAGAGTTAATTCATTTCATTTGGAGACAAGAAAGTTATCCCAAAACTTTATCAGAATTGGAACAACAACATTTTCAACAAATCATTATTGACTTATGGAAATTCTTGACAGATAAATATGAAAACTCAACCATTGAGGAAGAACAAAAGAATTTAGCAACTCTTTCTAATTGGATTGTGTTTGCTCCTGAATTGAATGAAGTTTACACAACCCTTATTTTAAAATCTTGCAAACACGTTGACAAAACATATTCAACACACGAATTGCTTAAAAATCTTGTGGAGTTAAAGACTAAAGGGAATCCAAACACAACTGCAAAATTCATTGGAAAAATACTTTCTTCATTGAACTTCAAAGACTATATGGCGGACTTTGATAAAGATTATATTAAAGATTTGGTTTCGTTTCTTTTTGCTCACGGACAAAAACAAATTGCATCAGAATTTTGTAACACAATGGCTTCGATTCATCAACTGTTCTTTTTAAGAGGAATTTATGAAGCTAATATTTAATAATACAACAACACGAATAAGAGCAACTGCCAATAACTAAGTCTTCGTTCGGTGCGTAGTACCAAGCATGAACGTAGTATTGACTATACCGAGTAAAAAAGTCAGCAAGAACGATACAAGGTTTTTGAATATATAAACAAATACTCAACACCATTGTAGATATAATAGATGTACCGTCAAGTTTTAGGTTTCTATTGTGGATATATTGGTGTTGTGAGTAATAGAAAAAAAATGGAAGAAAACAATCACATACCTATCGTAATAGGCAACTGCAGACCTTTCAGAATCATTGAACGGGAAACGGACAATTGGAATCCAACCCTTGAACAAATCAATGGTAAAGATTACGATTATGTCAAACTCCATAGAATGTCGACTTTTATTGATATTGGCATAGCCCCGTTTTCTCTTGGTATTGGTTATGATGGAAGTTTAGTTCTTCCTGCAACTAAAGATTTTGCAACCAAAGAAAATACTTTAGAGAAATTCAATCAAACTTTAGGCATCCTGTTACTTGGTGGCATTTATTCTGAATCAGTACAACCTGATAATATTTCATATGGGACTTTATTCTTTAATGGATATATAAAAATCCACGGTGGGAGTACGGGTTTAATTGCTGGGTTTCATAAGTCAATAAGAAGTAAACTTGTTGGCACAATGGACGCTATAAGCTTGCTCAACCCAAAATCTATTAGTACAGACGAAATTGAAAAAGCATATAAAAAAGGAAAAGAAATTTTTGACAAGTTAAATAATCTTTCCCCTAATATGTTATTAGATGGGACATCTCATTACGTAAAGAATCAATGGTCTGAAAGTTTAATATTTCTATGGACATCAGTTGAACAATTGATAAATCAAATTTGGGAAAAAGAGGTAATAAACAAAGAAATTGATGGTGTCATTGAAGGAAGAAAAAGCTTCTTAAAAGATTTTAGAACTTGGACTACTTCAGCCCGAATAGAAGCTTTATTTCAACAAGGTTTTATTCCAATAGAAGTATATAAACTTCTGAATTTAGCAAGGAAAACCAGAAATGACTTTATCCATAACGGGAAACAACTAAATAAAGAAAAAGTAGATAATGCTTTAACTGGATTGTTTGAGCTAATATCATTGATTGTTAGCGATTACAAATCAACAACAAAATTAGCAGAAACTTTAAATACAATCACCCAAAACCAGAGGGGAGAATTATTTCCAAAGAAAACAAAATTGGAAAAGAATAAAGTCACTCACTGGCTGGAAACTCCTGCAATTCCTGGAGACAAGCATTGGGGCGACAAAGAATATGAAATTATTGATGAATTAGTACTACAACCTTTAAAGAAACAAGAATAAAAACTACTCACAACACCTAGAACAATGGCTAAAAAAACATAGGGGTTTGGTGGTAAATTGGAAGTTCAGAGCTTTGAATGAAAATCGCCAAACCAAAATTTTGATAACAAAAAACGAAAAATAATTATAAAAATATTTGGCTTGCTAAGTACTAAACTGAAAGATCAGAGTTTTAAACTCCCCTACGATTTCTTAGCCTAGCGTTGTGTGTAATTAAAAAAATGCCCTTAATAAATAGTCTAATGTATGAAAAATAAAAATCCTATTTTCATTATGTTTTCTGGAATACTCCTGACAATTGGAATATTTGGTTTCGCAATTTCCCCTTTCCTTTTTGATTCAGAAATTTCAGAAATAAGAACTGAAATATCTGATTTCGAATATCGACGACAACTTGCACATATAAATTTATCTGATGGAGAAAATTGGTGGAAATATGCAGGTACAACTGCAAATACCATGTCTATTCTATTAGAACTAAATGCTCCCCAGTACAAACTTGATAAAAGAAAAATTGATTATTTCACGGAGAGTAAGTTTTCGCTCAACTGTTTCGTTATTGCCGCAGAATGTGCAAAAGGAAATTTTGACATTGATGTGGATAGTTTAATGAAAAAATGGGATGGCATTTCTAGTCCTGAAGAAATATTTGCCCTACAAACTGAATATGTTAGTATAGCACATTCAGAATTAGAGAATCTTGAAAAAAATATTAAGAATAACAAAGGGCAAATTAATCATTTAGAAACTAATCGAAAGTGGTTTTGGATAATCTGCATTATCGTTCAAACATTGGGAATGTTTATCGGAATTTACCATTCATATATAAAAGAAACTAATGATAAATAACTACACACAACAACTAAGTGCTTGTGCGGTGCGTAGCGCCAAGCTTAAACTTAGTGTTGACTATACCGGCTCAAAAGATGGTGTTATGGGTTTTACGTGTAGTTAATTAAGTGAATGTTTTGGCTGTCCAACAGTTTAAAGTAGGAGATAGTCACGAAATAATAAATAAGTTAACTTTTTTATAACGTATTGCATATTAACTAGCGCACTTGCTGGTTCTTTAAATCACTACTGTTTTACGTATTGTTAATTGTCATTAAATAAAAGGTTATTAGAAGCTGCGTATAACCTTAATTTATATACCTTTGAAATACGAGGTGCTTTATATGTCCTTGTTATTAATAATACTCCCTGTACTCTAGATATAATGGAGTTACCGTCAAGTTTAAGGTTTCTATTGTGGATATACGGGTGTTAGCAACTATTTTAAAAAAAATCATAATTTAATTAAAACTCTCTAACAATAACCAAATGTATTAAGAAAATGTTTATTCACCTTATGCGGAAAATTTGAAGGGGACAAGCGTATATAATATAAACATATTAGGGAGTTACGCACATTTAAATTAGACAAAATATAATCAATCCTTTATAGAAAAGATTAAATGAAAAGTCAGAAAAAAATTGATTCAATCATAGAGTTATTATCTAAATGGCACGCAAAAATTGTACTTAATAATGCACTATCATATTATGATATAAATAGAATTAGTGAAAACCTTATTTTAAAAATAATTAATTTATCATACAACCTTGAACTTGAAGATTTGAATGATGAAAAAGCAAATTATCCGGGTATAGATTTGGGTGATTTAACAAAATCAAAAACAGCATATCAGGTTACATCTAGGTTAGATTCTCAAAAAATACTTAGTACTTTAAGGACATTTGTGAATAAAAAATACAGTTTGAATAAAAAATATCCTTCAGGGATAAGGTTTTTTATTTTAAGTTTTGAACCTCCTCAAATTCCTAAGAAAAAAAGCATAGATAATATATTTCCAGATTTTGACGTTGATAATCATATTATTACATTCAAAGATTTAATTAGACGCATTAATATTTTAATGCGCCAGAACATTGAAATATTTAATCAAATAGAAATTTTATTAAAGGATGAATTTGAAGCTCCATATGAGCAACGAATGACTAACTTTTTTTATATTAACTCTTCTCTTAWGAAGGAATTAAATATCNKMYRATGANARTRKMWRWAATAGAAAAAGAAATATTTCCAAAATATTTGATTAGAGAGTATAAAAATTTCCGTGAAATTAAAACTTTTTTATATCCGAATCCTCAACCATTTTTAGATATATATTATCCGATTTCGTTACAAACTCATGAGGGTAAGCCTATTAAAGGATTAGATATTTTCGAAACTTCAAATAGAGTAACGATTTTAGGAAATGCAGGAGCAGGGAAAAGTACCTTTCTAAATAGAATTTTTCTTCAATGTGTTGATGAATACTTTGCAATACCTGTATTAATTGAACTAAGAAAATTAAATTCAGTTGATGATACTTTAGAAGAATATATTTCGAACAAATTATTCAAAGATAAAATTGAGTATAGAGACAAAATAATTGGTTCCTTATTGGAGGAAGGGTACTTTTTATTCTTACTAGATGGATTTGATGAGTTGTATCAAGAAAAATCAATGGATAGGATTTATGAAATTGATGATTTCACAAAAAGGTATAACAAAAATTATTTCGCTATTACATCAAGACCAAGTACTTCTGTAGTTGGTTTGACTAATTTTCAAAATTTTGAAGTTTTACCATTCACTGAGGATCAAGTTTTAGATTTCATTGATCAWAATGTAGATAATATTGAATTTAAGCRACGCATTTTATATTCCATAAAAGAAGAAAATAATTTAGACCTTTTTACTTTTTTAAGTAACCCATTACTATTATCAATGTTTATAAGAAATTATGAATATCACCCGGAAATACCTATTCAAAAAAGTAGTTTCTATTTTAACTTGTTCGATACATTATATCAAAGACATGGAGGAGAAAATAAACTAGGCTTTATTCACAAGAAAGAAACTGGTTATACAAGAGAAGATTTTGACCGTCTATTGCAATATTTCTCTTTCATATCATATTTTGAAGGAAGATATTCATTTGATCAACAATACGTATTTGACGTATTCAGTAAANTAAAGAAAAATAGTAAATACAATTTTGAAAATAATAAACTTTTGAATGATTTACATATTGCAATTAATATCCTTATTTTGGATAGTAATGAGTTTACATTTCCTCATCGTTCACTTCAAGAATATTTTACAGTTTTACGTATTAAAAATGTTAACAGTGATGATATTAGAAAGAAGATATATGAAAATAACTTTAAAGTACTTTTTAATAATTCAAAAGATAATTTATTAAACCTTTTTACTCTTTGCATAGAACTTGATAAATCGAATTTTTATCAGTATTTTCTTATTCCAAAACTAAATGAAGTTTTATTGATTTTAAATGAAAATTCAGTATCACAAGAAAAAGCAGCGCAGTTTCTTAAATTAAAATTTGAAAATATAA
>JAESUW010000096.1 GCA_016760525.1 Labilibaculum sp. | reverse complement strand
TGGTCTGGATATTTTCAGATTGCACGCATTAGTATCCTTCTAACTTGCTTTTTGTTGTTTTTTGCAGGTTCCCGATCATACGATCTATTGTCCTTTTTTGGCTTTCGCCAGATTCAAAAAGGAGAACATCATAAAACCATGTCTGAAAATGGAAATTTAAGTACTGCTGGAATTCTCGGTATAATTCGACATCCTTGGTATACTGCAACTTTTTTATTTATATGGTCCAGAAATATAGATATCAGTGCACTAATTGTAAATGTAATATTCAGCTTTTATTTGGTTATTGGTTGCTATCTTGAGGAACAAAAACTGATTCTTGAATACGGAGAGGAATACCATATTTACCAGCAAAAGGTATCAATGCTATTTCCATTGAAGTGGTTGAAAATAAAATTAAACGGATAAGACATGGATTATCGTGACGAAGTATTTATTGCAGTGGCGGAAAACCTAAATTTCTCGAAAGCTGCAGAAGAATTATTCATAAGCCAACCTGCAGTTACCAAACACATTAAAGAACTGGAAAGCAAATTAAACATCGCTCTTTTCGAACGAAAAGGCAATAAGGTGTACTTAACCAAAGCTGGCAAATTAGTATATCGAGGACTGAAGCAGATCAAACAACAGTATAGAGAATTGGAATACGAATTGGGTCGTTTAAGTAATAGTTTCGACGGATATTTACGAATAGGTGCCAGCTCTACCATTTCTCAATACCTTATTCCATCGGTTATTGCCGCTTTTCACACTCGTTATCCAAATATCAAACTCGATTTACTAAATGGAAACTCTTTTGATATGGAACAAAAATTACTCGATAATGAAATTGATTTGGCTTTGGTAGAAAATGCAGCATCAAATTCGAATATCAAATATATGGATTTTTTGGATGATGAAATTGTTGCAGTTACAGGAACACAAAGCGTATATGCAAAACGCAAAAACATTACGCTAAATGACATTCAGGAAATCCCCTTAGTTTTACGAGAAAAAGGTTCCGGAACCCTACAGGTAATTCAAAAAACACTCCTAAAGAAAAATATCAATTTCGAGAATTTAAATATTCTAATCCATTTGGGAAGTACCGAAGCCATTAAAAATTTCCTTTGTGATTTTGATGGCGTTGCCTTAATATCCGAAAAGTCAATTAAAAAGGAATTACTGCTAAAAAGCCTTTGCAAACTAAATGTAAGTGAATTAAATATTCATCGAAAACTAAGACTGGCATTGCGTCAGGGCCCTGAGTTAAAAATCCCAGGCTTATTTATTGATTTTCTACAACACTATAACTTCTAATTATCACCAATAACACTTTATCATTTCCGTGAGCTATAAGTTATTTGTATTTTTGTTGTACAAAACAAAGAACAAAAACGAATGCATCAATCATCTAAAAAAACGAGTTACTTATTCTTTATTGGTATCGCACTCTGCTTTATGCCTGGTTTTTCACCAGCTATCGCATTAATTACCGGACTTTTCTTTTCTATGTTCGGAATTAGAACCAATATGTTTACCAAGCACACCTCTTCAGTTTTGCAAGCTTCCATTGTACTAATGGGTTTTGGCATGAATCTATCGATGGTAATTGAAGCATCGAAATCAGGCTTTGGATTCACTGCTTTGTCTGTAATTTCAACAATTAGTATTGGTTTACTATTGGGTAAACTTTTAAAGGTAGAGAAAGCCACAAGCATATTAATTGCTGCAGGAACGGCCATTTGCGGAGGTAGTGCCATAGCCGCCGTTGCACCGGTAATTAATGCAAAAAACAAGCAGGTATTGTTCGCAATGGCTGTTGTTTTTGTACTGAACTCTATCGCCTTAATGCTGTTTCCTATTATCGGACATTATTTTGAAATGAGTCAGGAAACATTTGGCTTTTGGTCGGCAATTGCTATTCACGATACAAGCTCTGTAGTAGGTGCATCAGCTGCTTACGGAGAAAAAGCTTTGGAAATTGCCACTACCGTTAAACTAACACGTGCGCTTTGGATCATTCCCATGTCGATTGTATTTGCTCTTTTCACAAAAAATTCTGAATCTGGTAAAATAAAAATACCATGGTTTATTGGTGTATTTGTATTAGCTATTATTGTTGCCCATTTAATTCCTCAATGGCAAAATGGATTTGCACATTTAAATTGGCTGGGCAAAAAAGGAATGATCATTGCCTTACTACTTATAGGTTCTAGTATTTCTATTTCTGAAATTAAAGAAACCGGTAGTAATACTTTTATAATGGGAATTCTACTTTGGATTTTCATTGGAACATCATCGCTTTATTTATTGCAATTTTAGGTCACACAATCCTTACAGATTTATTCACATCGGTAAAAAGTATACAACAAACCGTAATCCGTATAAGCAGACAAATTATCTTCAAACTAAATATGTATCAGACATTTAGATGAACCCAACTGATATGAACAAAACAGTACTAATTACCGGTACATCTTCAGGGTTTGAAAAACTGACTGCCCGATTATTTTACAAAAATGGTTGGAATATTGTTGCCCCGATGCGTTCATCACATCAGGAACCTGAGCTAAAACAAGTCAAAAAATTCAGCAAGCCTCATCAAAATACAATACGAACTTAAACTTATGTGAAATAAATCACATCATATTACATTAATTCAAAACTTTTTGAAATTATCATAAAAATTTGTAATTTAGATAAAGCGTTTAAAATCCTCTATTAAATAAATGATTTAAGTGACAAAAAAACCAGTAATGGAAACAGATTTGACACATACAAATGAGCGGTTTAGTGTACTTAGCGAATCAAGCGAATTTCTGAATTTAATTCTTAATAACATTAATTCGTGTATTATGCTCTTGGATAAGGATCTTAAATTAAGGGCTTATAACGATCCATTGCTTAGTATATTTTCCAATAAAAAAAATGAAAACTTATTGTATCGGAAATGTGGTGATGTAATAGGCTGTGCATATCAAATTCAAGAAGAAAAACTTTGTGGGAATACCAGTATGTGCAGAACCTGTGAATTAAGAATATCAGCTCTCCAATCCTATGCAAATAACGAAGCAATATTTAAGAAGAGAGTAAGCAAGCCATTTTTTAATTTCGAAGGAGAAAAACTTAATAAACATTTACAGTTTTCGACACGTTTATTTTCCTACCAAAAAGAAAAATACATCATTCTAATTCTGGAAGATATTACGGATCTAGTTAATATGAAAGAAAAACTGAATAATCTCGAAAATGATCTTCCTAAAAAATAAAAACTACTACTCTTCAATATAAACAGACTAAATTAATAGAAAAAAGGAACATCGCCATGATGTTCCTTTTTCTTATCTTGAATAATTTAGATCACTTCAATACCCAATAGGCCACAAGCCAATTGTAATTTTTCACTCTGATCTCCTTGTAAAATCAGATGATGATTTCCTAAAGGGTTTTGTTTTAAAGCATTAATAGCTATTATAGGAAGTTTAACCTCAATTTGTGTACGACAAGCAGTTGCATATCTCGGACGATCCAAAACTTCTCCTCTAGTAATAAAAGCCTTGTTCAATTCACTATTAAAACGAAACACTGTAATATCATTGTAGCGATACATTCCTTGAATAGCAGTTCCTAAGCCTGTTTCAAAATGAGTAGTCACCTCATAATTGGACAATAAATTGGTACCAATCGTACAATGAGCAAATAGAGTCGCATCTTCGGATATTTTGGCTACGTTTGCCATCCACGGAATAGAACCAGAAATTTCTTTTGCAAACATCATTCCCACAATACTCGCCAAATCGCCCTCACAACCTGCAGGTATTTGCTGATCGTTGAAAAAAGACAAAGCCAAACAAGCAGTTACTGATTTCTGACGAACCAATGGAAAACACTCTACCGTTAAAGCATCCAACTTTTCCTTTTTGATACAATCATTTAGGATGTTATAGATTTTAGATGCGTTAACTTTTTCTTTCTTATTATTATATTCAAATTTGCCCAGAAAGTCAGCATTGGTTTCAGCATCCTCAAAGCTACATAGGCTTTTCCAATCAATTTGTTTCAAATTGATTCCCAACTTACTCATCAAGACATTCTTCTCCACGCCCGAAGCAATCAACCAATCAGAAACATTACCTATTAAACCCAACTGCTTGCCCTTCAAAGATTCAATCGCACCAACAACTTCAATGTAAGAAGACATATAAATTCTCATCTCTTCTTCGTTCGAAAGCAATACAGAAGAAATCCCTTCACGATTCATCCAAGCTTTAATTTCCTGACCTGCCGCATTCGAATTATCCAATTCGTTCGACAGAATAATATAGAACTTTCCCTTCTCAACCAATTGTGTTGCAGCGTACTCGCTCCCACCACTCAAAACAAATAAAATATTTGCGTCATCATCCACAAATTGAAAATGGTCAGCAAATTCCGGAAGCATATTTGAAAGTCTTTTCTTTCCCAGATCAAGATATTTATCATCAGCCTCTTTAAAAGCTAAAATTTTTACTCGTAATTGAATCATTAGATTGGTTTATTGTTCTTCATAAATGTATCTTCTTAGATTTACTAATGGCTGTGCCCAAATATACAAAACATATGAAATGTATTCTCTGTTATTAAGACTAGTACGACTTAGCAATGACAAAAACTATTTTTAACAGTTTATTAGTATAACTTATTAATTCCAATGCCCTAAATGATCTTGCCTGAATCAAAGAAACGGATAATATTGTAAAAATGAATTTCTCGTCAATCAGGAAAGCCTCACTGTAAACAATTACATTTTAAATTAAATCACAACAAGCTCTCTAACTAAAATCTTAGCAATACACATACAAGAGAGATAATTCACAATTATGAAAAAATATTATTTCCCTTTGGCAATAAAACGAATAAAAACCCTTATTTTTAATGTTTAAAAATAAGAATATGGAGGATATGATATTTTATGATAGATTGCAATTCGCATTTACTATCACATTTCACTATATATTTCCACAATTAACAATGGGACTATCTTTAATGATTGTCTATTTTAAATGGAAATATTTAAGAACTAAACTCGAGAAGTTTAACAATGCTGCAAAATTCTTCATGAAGATTTTTGCTGTTAATTTCACCATGGGTGTTGTAACAGGAATTCCAATGGAATTTCAATTTGGTACTAACTGGGCAAAATTCTCGGAACTTACGGGAGGAATTATCGGGCAAACCTTAGCAATGGAAGGTATGTTTTCATTTTTTCTCGAATCTTCTTTTTTGGCTCTTTTCATTTTTGGTGAAAAGTTAATGGGGCAAAAACTGCACCTTTTAACAGGTTTTTTAGTCTTTTTAGGTTCCTGGGCCAGTGGCTACTTTATTTTAGCGACTAATGCATGGATGCAACATCCTGTTGGTTATGAAATTTTAGAGAATGGGAAGTTCGTATTAAATAATTTCTCAGCCTTGTTCAGCAATCCTTGGTTGCTGCCAGCCTTCTTACACAATCAATTTGCATCTGTTGTAACATCATCATTTGTTGTTGCCGCTATAGGTGCTTTTTATGTATTGCGCAATAAGAATATGGAATATGGAAAGTTATTTTTAAAGACCGGTATTATTTTCGGTTTTGTTTCGAGCATAATAGTGGCTGTCCCAACGGGAGATTGGAACGCTAAAAATGTAGCCAAATACCAACCTGCCACCTTTGCCGCCATGGAGGGGATTTTTGAAACGGAAGAAGCAGGCGCCGAAATCATACTTATTGGTCAACCCAATATGCTTGAAAAAAAGATAGACAACAAAATTGCTGTACCTAACATCTTAAGTTTTTTAACTTATCAGGATTGGAACAAGCAAATTCCGGGAATGGATCAATTTAAAGAAGAAGAATTACCCGATAATATTCCTGCTCTCTACTATTCCTATCATATTATGGTAGGATTGGGCACCATTTTTATTGGTTTAATGGGCTTGGCGCTATTCTTTTTATGGAGAAAAAAACTCTATACAATGAATACATTGCTTTGGGCCATCATGTTTGCATTCCCTTTTCCGTATATCGCAAACACAACCGGATGGTATGTTGCCGAGCTTGGACGACAACCGTATTTGGTATATGGCTTACTAAAAACAGTTGATGGAATCTCTCCAACTGTTTCATCAGGAAATACGTTATTTACCCTATTGGGATTTGTTGGTTTATATATGTTGCTGGGCTTACTGTTCTTGGTCTTGGTTGGAAAAACAATTTACAAAGGACCGGAAACTCAAACACATTAATTATGGAATTATTTTGGTACATAATGATAGCTATTGTTTTAGCTGTATTTTTCATATTGGACGGTTACGATTTTGGAACAGGAATTATTCATTTGTTTTTTGCTAAAAAAGAAAAAGACAAAGAGGTAATTGCAAAAGCCGCGGGGCTTTTCTGGGACTCGAATGAAGTTTGGCTGGTAGTGGCCGGAGGATTGCTGTTTATGGCTTTCCCTACCTATTACGCTTCTGTTTTTAGTGGTTTTTATCTTCCTTTAATCATTGTTTTGTGGTTTATTATTTTCAGAGCAATAGGTTTAGAATTAAGAAGTCAGTTTAACTTTCAGATGTGGAAAGATATTTGGGATAAATCATTTGGTGTTTCGAGCTTACTGCTAACACTGCTTTTTGGTATTGCGCTGGGCAATATTATTAGAGGTGTAAACTTGGGCGGTGTAGAAAATGGTGTTTCGGCTTACGAAGCACACTACTTTTTCCTACCACTGTGGAACAGCAGTTTTAGCCCTACAGGCATTCACCCGGGAGTTATCGATTGGTTCACAATTGTTATTGGAATAATTGCCGTTGTCACCTTATCCATTCATGGTGCCAACTGGATCATCTTAAAAACCGATTCGTCAATTAATGAAAAATTGAAGTCTGTAGTTTTTAAGCTAAATATTGCACTTTTACTACTTACTGTTTTCTCACTATTCATTTGGCACATTATTAAGCCAGAGCCATTTTCAAATTTTTCAGATCGCCCGCTTCTGCTCATTTTCCCAATAATATATCTTAGCGGATTGTTTGGCACTTTTTTAATTAAAAAATTCAAGAAAACTATTTATGCCTTTACTTGCTCGTCGCTAATTATTGTTGGCGGAATAACTTCCTCATTGGCATCTATGTTTCCTGTAATTTTGCCCTCTACCAATGATATAAACGAATCCTTAACCATTTACAACACCGCCACATCGGAATATGGCTTAACGGTTGCCTTTGGATGGGGTATTGTTGGCTTTATACTTCTTTTTGTTTACATGATTGTTCAAAAAAGATTGATGGGAGGAAAAATTGATAAAATGGATTACGGACACTAAGAAAATGTTTAAAATTTATCCTTCTGTCTTCTTATATGAAAAACACAGCCTAACTGCGTTAAATTCTAAAAACAAATTTAAACTGTTTCTAATATTGCGAACCAATTTATGACAGATACACTAATTTCTTTACTAAGCATTCTTATTGGAATAATTGGAGGCAACAGCACTGGCATATTCTTCAAAAAGTATTCCTTTGGATTAATTGGAAACACCATTGCCGGAGTTTTCGGCAGTGTTTTTTTCATTAAATCAATTGGCCGATTAGGATTTTCACCCCAAGCAATTATGGAAACAGGTAGTGTGAATAGTAACTTGTTTGTACTAAACTCTCTTGTATCATTTTGTGGTGGTCTTGTTGCTGTAATTTTATTGAGCAAACTGGCAGCAAAATTCAATAAATCGAATAAAATCAACTAATCAGAACTTCAAACAGAATTAGGAAAGGTCAAATTCATAACCTTTAGTATGAGAATAGTAACCGACTTCGCGGCACTTTTCTTTCTAAATACAAGAAAGTTGAAGCAGATTACAAGCCTTGAATAACTCACTGTTCCGGCAATTTTTCATACCTCATGTTAGGTTGCGCTTTTATTTCAATTCAAATTTACATAAGGTTTCAACATATTCTTTTCTTTGATACCAATCATTAAATACTAATTCTAATGTATCAACCGAAAAAGTGCCAAAATAATAATCCCTATACTCTTCTACTATTTTTAAAAATTCCTCTTTATTGCTAAATTTTTCTTTTAATCTAAATATTGTCGAATGAGCAGTTTGTATTGCATATCTTTTATCAATTGACTGTTCTAAACCGGAGCCTTTAAAATCACTTCTCAAATTATTACGAATCTGATTAAGAGTATCATCCTCTAAAAATCCTTGTGTCATAAGGCATGATAATGAGGCTGTTAGTCCCCTGAATTCAATATTGAAACGATTTAATCCATTTAAACTTTTCCGAATAATTTTCATGTAGTCCTTAGTTCGAATTTGGGCAATATTGAATCCAACATAACATGAGATTATTGACATTACAGTTACGTGTAAATCCGAATCTCGGTAAAAATGTTGGTTTGGTTCAATCAATCTGATTTTTGTTAGTAATTTCTGAATCTCTCCTTTTACGATATTATCTGGTCGTAGTAAAAGAGTTATCCCAAATCTATTATCGGTGGTGGAATCAATTAATTCATCAATTTGATAAGAATCAGATTGTATTTTTGGAATTGAATCTTGATATAATTTGTTGTAATGCTCTTTTAGATTCATTTGTTCAATCATTTTTTATTGTCTTGTGTGCGTGTCATTTCAAAATACAGTCTTATTAATGCACTAAATAAGCCGAATAAATTGACTCATTAGATCTTTGTCAAGATTTGGTTAAAGTTAATCTGCTTTTTCCATTAAACTTAGTCTATCCTCCCTACGGAATATGAGTTTGGCTGAAGGCGTTAGCCCAATCTCCAATTCGATTTCCTCTAAGTTCATATTATCAATATTAACTTCGTTCTTAATGTCAGCAGCCTTGAATAAGCCAATCAAAATGAAATTCAAAAATTTATTTTTTTTAGTTTTATTCAGAATACTTTCCCGTTCTTCATCGCTTATCAAGTGTTCTTGTTTAAAACGTGCAAATAAGCGAGGCAAAAGTGCAATATCAACATCCAGACGGACAAGAACAAAACCAGCTTCTTCAATATCGGGTAAAGCATCATTTAAGTTCTGAATACCGTTCTTTAGTTTATCCTTACCAACACTTTTAATATTACTCCATATTTCAGTACCCTTTTTCTTTGCATCTCCTAATAAATCATCCAGTCCGTTTGCCATATTTTTGTGCTTCGTTTATATAAATTGTAATTATGAATTCCCTGTTAAGTTACACAAAAATTGAAGCGGGCTACACCCCTTGAATTTACAACTATTTCGGTTATTATTTTTATACATTGTTGAACGAAACCTAAAGGTAGCTAAAGCTTATGGTTGAGTATCTTTAGGTCATATTTAATTAAATATTTGTATTATGAAAAAAAAGCACTTTAATCGAACGGACTTGCTGTTCATGCTATGAATTTAACAATATTTACTAGGAAATAAAACGCTCGATCGAGCTTTCTTGTAAAAGTTTAAGTACACTTACCAATTATGCCCGTTATTTGGCAACAATGACATTGCATTTTAATCTCAAACCCGAAATCTACAAACTCCTGTTTCAAAAAAAGTGGGTGGTGTATTGCAAACAACCCTTTTTGGATCCAAACAGATCATCGAATACATCAACAAATACACTTCACAAAGTTGCCATTAGCAACCATAGACTGATCGATACCAGCGATGGCAAAGCAACTTTCATGGCGAAAGATTACAGACAGGGTGGAAAAAAACACCCGGTAAGCTTAAGGGATACCGAATTTATTCGAAGGTTCTGTTTTCATATTTTACCAAAAGGATTTACACGCATTCGTCATTACGGGATACTCAAGTTCCCTAAAACAAAGCATACTGCCCATTTTGCACGAGCAGTTGAGACGGATTAATCTTTGCACCAAAGAAGAAAGCAAACATCGAATTTGCCCCAATTGCCAAAAAGGAGAACTCATCACCATCCGATATTTTGACAATAGAGGACCTCCGAAAAACATCAGACCTCTTGATGAATAAATCCTTCAGGCTATTGTAAAAATAAAATCTTATACCATTTTGAATAAAGAATGAACTTATAGGTATAATGCCGATGGAATAAATAGAGGCAAGCTTGAGCGAAGTGATAAGATAGCCTACTAATTTATCCAATCGGTATTAAGCCAAGGCTACTGCCGTAGCTATGTCCAATTGTCGAATCTCCTAAATACCAAACAAAAAAAAAGCTACAGATCACGCTACAGCTTTACTATATTTTTGAAATAATGCCATTTTAAGAGCTTCATTTCGCAGCATATCCTTCACTGAAAATCCTGCCAATTATATCATTACCCATAAGCAGCAGTTTTATTACCGGTTACGTCAACACACCGTTCATGTTGGGCGGTTCCTGCCACACGAACGCTTAATTGTTATCTATAGGGCTTTTTCTTGCCTAAATAGCCGTGTTATGTGCTGGCATAATTTATTAATCTAAACTGACTATTCTTTTTCTTTTTTTGATGTAATAATGAATTGCTATTATTATGGCAATTGCCCATAATACATAGATAGTATTATCCCTTACCAATTTACCTGCACTTTCATCTAAACCTAAGGCTGATGAATATGCATTAAAAGTTAAGTTAAGAGAACTATGAAAAATAATAGCAAGCAAAACACTTCCTTTTGTTTTTTGAAAAAACCAAGTAAAAATTAATGTCAAAGGAATAACAAGTATTATATAATTAAGAAGAAAATTTTCTATTGGTAAATCACCTCTCCAACTTTGAAATACCATTAAAGGTGCATGCCAAAAGATCCAAGGTAATGCAAGTATTAGACTTGAAATAATTGGATCATATTTATCTAATAATTTTGGAAGGGCAAATCCCCTCCAACCCAGCTCTTCTCCAAACATTCCAACTAAGAAAGGTAGTTGAACAATTAACATTCCTGGAATATTGATTAGTGAAAATACAACCCCCATTGTAATATCTGGTATTGGTTTTAAATTTAAGGTAATTGCTAAAGATGAACTAATTAACCACCAAGAATAAAATCCAATTATCCACCATAAAATATTTACCCTCCATTGAATTACTCTTTTTAATAGTATTTTTATTCCATTTTTTCCGTTAATTAGATGGGTCATGATTATTGCAGAAATGGCTGGTCCCAATGCACCTAAGATTCCAAGTAAAGTTCTGTAATTTGACCAGGGATTGCCTTCCCAACTTGTCCAACCATACTTGAAATGACCATATAGTAGTGGAATCCATAGTATCCAAGAAATTAGAAAAGAAACTTGAGGTTGGTGGGTATAATGCCTATCTCAACACCATGAAAACAACTGACGCAGAAGTATTATTCGTCCCCGGCTA
>JAESUW010000095.1 GCA_016760525.1 Labilibaculum sp. | reverse complement strand
AGAGTTATATGATCATAGATATGATAGTTATGAATGGATTAATGAGGCAGATAATCCCGAGTATACCAAGATTAAGGAAAACTTGAAAAACACATTGGAAAAGGAGATACCGGGTGTTTCCCAGAGATCGAATACATCTTGTAAATTAAATAAACAGGAAAATTAAAGAGAATGTAATAATCTGTCGTGTAGATTGTTATGAGATGAGAGGTTGTGGGGAAACTTTGGGTTTGCATTCACTCAATATTCCAAAGAATACCGAATGGATGCATACAAAATATTTTTCTCACAAAGCACTTATGTTCAATCCGATCCAAACAGAAAAGGCGAGTATATCTATATGAGAGACAGATGGAATAAAACCAATTTGGAAGATTCCCGCTAAGTGTGCTTACCATTGACTTTTGTGAATGGAAAAGCAAAAATCAAATGGCACAACGATTGCAGTGTTATACCAAATGGACTTTAGGCTTGGCTGTAAAGCTAAATGGTATAATGCCGATGTATGTTGAGTTGAGGCGTATATGAGCTTGCGAATTTATGGTTCAAACGTACCGGAACGAAGAGTAGATCAGCGAAGCTAAACAACAATCGGTATTAAATAGGAAGATATAATAAATTAGCAGCAAAGCTCAATTAAATCAGGCTTTTAGCAATTTAATAAAAAAGATAAAACCATGAATTTTCAAAATTCAATACTACTTGCATCTGTTTTATTGAGTATGATAGGTGTTTCCTGTAATACTCAGGAGATAAAAACAAATGATAAGAAACCAAATGTAATTATTATACTGGCTGATGATGCGGGATATGCAGATTTTGGCTTTATGGGTTGCTCTGATTTGGAGACCCCAAATATTGACCGGTTAGCAAAGGATGGTATAATATTTACTGATGCCCATGTGTCGGCTACCGTTTGCAGTCCGTCCAGAGCCGGTTTGCTGACTGGTAGATACCAGCAGCGATTTGGTCATGAATGTAATATTCCACCTCACGATTTGGGCATGGATACTACCGAAGTAAGCATTGCAAGTGCTATGAAACAACAAGGCTATCAAACGGCTTGTTTTGGTAAATGGCATTTGGGAAAACAGGAGGAATATCATCCTAATCAAAGAGGATTTGATGAGTTTTTTGGGTTTTTAGAAGGAAGTCGCTCCTATTTTCCAAATAAAAAGTACGACGAACCAGGAAATCCACATGAAATTCAACACAATGGGGAACATGTTGATTTTACAGGATATCTAACTGATGTTCTTGGTGATAAAGCGATTGAATACATAGACAAACAAAAGGACAATCCATTCTTTATATACCTATCGTTTAATGCTGTTCATACGCCAATGCAAGCTACTAAAGAAGATTTGAAAAGATATGACGGTCATGCTCGTCAGGATTTGGCTGCAATGACCTGGGCAATGGATCGTGCCATTGGAAAACTGGTGAATAAGTTAAAGAAAGAAAAGATCTACGAAAATACATTGATTTTTTTCTTAAGTGATAATGGAGGTGCACACAGCAATCAATCCTCTTGTTTGCCACTGAAAGGTTGGAAAGGAAATAAGTTTGAAGGAGGACATCGGGTACCTTTTGTTATGAGTTGGCCACAGGAATTAAAAGGAGGACAGAAATATCACTCTTTAACATCGGCTTTGGATATTTACGCAACTGCTTATGAGCTGGCTGGAGGAAAAGAAAGCCCGGGTAAAAAGCTGGATGGAACCAATTTGATACCATTTGTTAAAGGTGAAAACAAAAAAGCACCACATGAACAATTGTTTTGGAGGAAGGGAGGAATGGCTGCTACTCGAGAAGGAGACTGGAAATTGATTCGGCTTGATAATTATGGCTGCCGTTTATACAATGTGAGTAATGATCTTGGGGAAACCAAAGATTTGCAAAACGAGGAAAAATTCCAAATGAATAAAATGAAACAATCTTTAGAGAACTGGGAAAGCAACTTGATGAATCCCCTGTGGACTGAAGATAAATATTGGAATGAAGTAACCTTTGAAATACACAAAGCACTTATGGAAAACAGAACTTCAACAGTTCATTCTCCTGCTGATTTAGATAAAAAAAAATACAAGTAAACAGATTATTATGCAAAAGTTTAATCGATTATTTATTACCATATTTCTATTTGTGTTCTCAACTGTTTGTTTTGGGGCAACTTATTATGTGAATCCAATAACCGGCAATGATATTAACTCAGGATTGAGCCATTCACAGGCCTTTAGGAATTTAGAGAAAATTACAAGCCTTACTATTAATCCGGGGGACAGTATTTTGCTGTTTTCAGGTGCTGTTTTTTATGAAAGTCTGGAATTAAAAAATATAAAAGGCACGGCAAAAAATCCAATTGTAGTAGGTCCTTATAACTCCGGTATGGAACAGGAAGGCGAAAAGGCAATTATAGATGCTAAAGGAAAGTTAAATGGTATTTTATTGGAGAATTGCAGTTTTATCGAATTGCAGAATATAAAAATAAGTGCCAATGGAGGAGGTTCACAAATTACTCGAAAAAAACAGTTGCGTTGTGGCGTATTAGTAAAAATCAGCCAAGTAGGATCATATAAACATATTTACTTGAAAGACCTTCATATTGAGGATGTATTTTTTGAAGAAAAAGGATTCGTAAGAGGATCCAATGAAGTAAAAACCGCCAATGGATCTCAAAATTATGGCTGGGGCATCCGTTTTATTAATACAAAAGAAGGGGCTTCTATTAATGATATTAAAATAGAAGACTGTGTGGTTAAAAATGTTGCGCATACAGGAATTAAGTTTACTGGTAAAACAAAAAAATACAGTCTTCGAAATATTATTGTCAAAAACAATAAGGTATTGGAAACAGGAGGCCCTGGAATTCAAATGTCGGGTGTTGAACATGTTTTGGTATGTAACAATTACGTTAACTATTCGGGAAGCAGTAATGATTCAAGGAAATGGGGGCGAGGCAGTGGTTTCTGGACCTGGGGATCAAATAATGTCCTAATTGAAAAGAATCATTTTTTAAACGCAAAAGGTCCGGGTGATTCTGCTGGAGCACATATTGATTACAATTGTAAGAACATTGTTTTGCAGTATAATTTTAGCGCTAATAATGCTGGTGGATTCTGTGAGATATTAGGCAATAATTACAATTGCGCTTATCGATATAACATTAGTATAAATGATGGTTACCGGGTTAAAGGCGAAAATGGGGCCTTTCAGGAAGGGAAAATATTTTGGTTAAGCGGATACAATGGCAAAAGAAAACGCAAAGGACCATTTAACACCTATTTTTACAACAATACAATTTATGTGAAAAAGGGAATTCAAGCAAAAATAGCAATCGATAAAGCGGCTTCTGGTATTCTCATAGCTAATAATATTTTCTGTATTGAAGGAGAAACAAGTTCTGTTTTAGGTGATCAGTACAATCCGGAAAAGGAAGGGATATCAGAAATAAAAAATGTTGTGTTTAGAAACAATATGTATCTGAAAAAGAGCAATTGGCCCAAGGGAATTCCAATTCAGGATGAACATGCTATTTATTCCAAACCTAATTTTGCAAAGGCAGGAGGCGATCAGCTTAAGGACTATTTACCGACTAAACCGGAAGGAATCAAAAATATGGGTATTCAAATCAATAAAATACCTGAAGACACTATTGGCTTATTAATTGGCTTAGATGTTAAGTATGATATTTTAGGAAACAAAATAATAGGTGCACCTGATTTGGGAGCAATCGAAATAAAATAAATGTAGTTATGAGTGGATTCTATAGAAATTTATTATTGCTGGGAATAGCATTGGTAGGGAGTTTGTTTGTTGGAAATAATATAAATGCACAAATAAAACCCAATGTAATTGTAATTTTAACCGATGATCAGGGATATGCCGATGTCGGGTTTAACGGATGCAAAGATATTCCGACCCCGAATATAGACCGGATAGCGAACAATGGAGTGAAGTTTAGCAACGGCTATGTAACTTATGCCGTTTGCGGACCAAGCCGTGCCGGTATCATAACCGGACGATATCAGGATCGTTTTGGATTTGGGCGCAACCCGCTTTTGGCACCACAGGATACTACCCAAGGCTTGCCATTGTCAGAAGAAATGCTTGCTAAAACCCTTTCCCGATCAGGCTACACAAGCACAGCACTGGGGAAATGGCATTTGGGAGGACACAAATCGCAATACCCTTTAAAAAGAGGATTTGATGAGTTTTATGGGTTTCTGAGTGGAGGACATCAGTATTTTCCAGAGAAATGGACATTGAATGATGTTACCGAAATTAAAACACAATTTGATGGTTACAATACCCGTTTAATGCGCGATAATGGACGTGTGTACGAAAAAGAATACATTACAGATGCACTAAGCAGAGAAGCAGTTTCTTTTATTGAGCGCAAGGCCGGAGCCCCTTTCTTTATCTATTTAGCCTACAATGCACCACATGCACCTTTGCAGGCAACAAAAAAATATCTGGACAGGTTTACACACATTAAAGATAAAAAACGAAAAACCTACGCAGCCATGGTAAGTGCAGTTGATGATGGTGTAGGTTTGGTTTTAGACAAATTGGAAGAACTGGGTATTAGTGAGAATACCATTGTTTTTTTCTTGTCGGATAATGGCGGCCCGGAACAGCACAACGCTTCAGATAATGGAGTATTAAGAGAAGGGAAAAGCAGCCTGTACGAAGGTGGTATTCATGTTCCTTTCGCAGTACAATGGCCGGGACAAATACCTGCAGGAAAGGTTTATGAATACCCGGTAAGTTCGTTGGATATTTTTGCCACGGCAGCAGAACTGGCTAAAGCAACACCAAAGAATAAACTCGATGGCGTAAATCTGGTTCCTTATTTGAAAGGAGAAAAAACAGGAGCACCACACAGCGCATTGTTCTGGAGAAAATTTGATCAGAAATTCTATGCTGTAAGGTCGGGCAATAACAAATTGATTCGATACAAATCGGATACCGATGAGATTTATAATCTGGAAAAGGACATTAGTGAAACTCAGGTATTAGACTTGAACGACGAGAATCATTATTCCGATTTAAAGGCAAGTTATAAAGCCTGGGAATCAGAATTAAAAGACCCGCTGTTTTTGGGTCTGCGACTCAGTAAAAAGTACAATAAGCAACATCCGGAAAGATTTAAAATGCAGAGTCCTTACCTGATAGATACTCGTATTGCCAAAGCACCTAAAGGCTACGAGCTTACTTGGGCCGATGAATTTGATAAGGAAGGAAAACCCAATGACAAATATTGGTCGTACGAAGAAGGATTTGTTCGAAACAAAGAATTGCAATGGTACCAGGCCGATAATGCCAATGTAAGCAAAGGTGTTTTGCAACTGGAAGGCAAAAAAGAAATAGTAAAAAACAAGAACTATAAAAAGAAGAGTAAGAATTGGCGAAAAAACCGGAAAACGGCTGAATATACATCTGCAAGTATTAAAACCCGCAATAAGTTCAGTTTTCAGTATGGTGTTTTGGAAGTAAGAGCCAAAATAGATTCACGCATGGGCATGTGGCCGGCTATTTGGACATTGGGCGTAGATAAGAAATGGCCAGCCAACGGAGAAATCGATTTAATGGAATTTTACCAACAAGACGGGGAAGCCAAAATACTTGCCAATGCTGCTTGGGCAAATGAAAAGCAACAAGCCGTATGGGATTCGGAGAAAATAGCTTATTCTGAATTTACCAAACACGAATTGGACTGGGCAGAGAAGTTCCACATCTGGAAAATGGATTGGACAGAAGAATACATCCGCCTTTACCTTGACGACGTGTTGCTGAACGAAATAGACTTAAGCAAAACCTTAAATCCAGATGGATTTAACCCCTTTCATCAGCCACACTACATTTTGTTGAATCTGGCAATTGGAAGCAACGGGGGCGATCCGTCGCAAACCAAATTCCCGGGAACCTACGAAGTAGATTATGTAAGAGTATATCAGAAGAAACAAGTAAAATAATTTTTCAGTTAAATAATTAGTGTGTCAAGTGGGGAACCTGTCAGGTTTAAATAAAATAAATAAAGCTATTTAAAATAAAAGACCTGACAGGTTTATACCTTATCCCGAAAGGGAGAGAGAGGTGTAAACAGTATAATTGCTTTTCGCATTATAACTTTAATGTAGTAATTTGTTAGGGCTGTGTAAGTGTCTGATTTTAATGAGGTTTACTCCTGTGTTATTTCAATGTAAGGATATGAAAATACCCCGATCATTCGTGCTTGTAAATCAGTCTAATATCTCATCCCGATAGCCATCGGGACTAAAATCTAACAATCTGTTTAAAAATATCAAGCATATGCAATCAATTTTAAAACAAACAAGCTGGCTTACAGCATTTCTACTCTTTGCTTTTACAGGATATTCGCAACATCCCAACGATTGGGAAAATCCGCTGGTAACCGGAATCAACAAATTGCCTGCACGGGCAAGCATGTATTCCTATTCTTCGCCCGAAAAGGCATTAACATGCAATAGAGATAATTCAGACAGAATAATGTTCCTTAACGGGATATGGAATTTCAGCTTTGCCGAAACACCGGAAAATGCAAGCACCGATTTTTTTAAAGAAGAGGTTAAAGACTGGGATCAAATACAGGTTCCCTCCAATTGGGAATTACAAGGCTATGGAACGGCAATATATACCAATATCGTTTACCCTTTTGTCGTAAATCCACCATTCATCGATCCTGCCGATAACCCCGTAGGATGCTATCAGCGTAATTTCGATTTGCCCGAAAATTGGGATGGAATGAATATTAAACTGCATTTTGGAGGGGTAAGCTCTGCTTTTTATGTGTGGGTGAACGGACAATTTGCTGGTTATAGCCAAGGAAGTCGTTTGCCTTCAGAATTCGATATCAGCAGTAAACTGAAAAAGGGAAAAAACAGGGTTTCAGTAAAAGTATATCGTTGGTGCGATGGTTCCTATCTCGAAGATCAGGATCACTGGCGGTTGAGCGGAATTCACAGGGAAGTACTACTGATTGCAGAACCAAAACTTCACATTAACGATTTTTTTGTGCAAACAAAGCTGGATGAAGAGTACAAAGACGCAAATTTGGAAATCAGACCGAACATTTACTGGGATGGAATTACAGATTTAAAAGGAGTAAAGCTTGAAGCCATGCTTTTTGATGGTGATCAAAAAGCAGTTTTTGAAACTCCACTCGAAATCGCTGTGGAAGAAATAGTAAACGAAAAATATCCTCGTTTAGACAATGTGAAGTTTGCAATGCTTGAGAAAAAAATAGCCAATCCTTTGAAATGGACTGCGGAGACTCCTAATCTTTACACATTGGTATTTTCGCTTAAAAACGCAGAAGGGAAATTGATAGAGGCCAAAAGCACACGCATTGGTTTTCGTGCAGTAGAAACATCCCCGGAAGGGGAATTACTGGTAAACGGAAAACCTGTTTTACTGTACGGGGTAAACCGCCACGACCACCATCCAATAAGAGGGAAAGCACTAACAAGAGAAGATATTTTGGACGACATATTGTTGATGAAACAGTTCAATATCAATGCAATTCGTACCTGTCATTACCCTAACGATACCTATTTCTATGAGTTGTGCGATGAATATGGCATGTATGTAATGGACGAAGCCAATTTGGAGACTCATGGTCAGGGAGGCTTATTATCTAATCAACCACAATGGAATCATGCGTATATGGAACGTGCAATACGAATGGTTGAGCGAGATAAGAATCATCCTTCCATCTTATTCTGGTCTTTAGGAAATGAGTCGGGAAGAGGTCCTAACCATGCGGCCATGGCCAGTTGGATTCGTGATTTTGATATCACCCGCTTGATACATTATGAGCCTGCCCAGGGAAATCATCATGTCAAAGGCTACATTCCTCCAGGACAACCAAACTATCCTCATAATGATGATCGCCTTGCTAATCCTAGAGACCTGGACTATGTTGATGTTGTTGGGCGTTTCTATCCATCACCTGCATCAGCATTAAAAATTGCCAACCAGAAGGGGGACAACCGCCCTGTAATATTTAGCGAATATGCTCATTCCATGGGGAATTCAACGGGTAATTTTAAAGAATTTTGGGAAGCTTTCAGGAGTCATAAACGCCTTGTTGGCGGTTTTATTTGGGATTGGAGAGATCAGGGACTTGTGAAGAAGAACGAAAAAGGAACCGAATTTTTTGCCTATGGCGGCGATTTTGGAGATAAAATCAACTCAAGTAATTTCTGTATTAACGGAGTGGTAACATCTGATTTGCGCCCGCATCCGGCTCTTTGGGAAGTGAAAAAAGCCTTTCAGCCAATTGAAATTAGTTGGAGTAAAGAGAAAAATAATACAATTGTGGTAAAGAACAGATATTTCTTTACCTCTCTTGATAAGTATCAACTTAAATACAAAGTTTTGGAAGATGGAAAGATTCTGAAAACAGGAGATATTGCATTGAATACCATTCTTTCCGGAGATTATCAGGAATTTGAATTACCAATAAGTGAGCCAAAACAAAAAGTAGAAGGAGCAGCTTATTTTATCAACTTCTCATTGGTCTTGAAATCGAATGTAAGCTGGGCTAAGGCTGGTCACGAAATTGCATCGGAGCAACTTCCTTTGAAATGGGAGAAGAAAATAGTCACAGACCTGAAAGCCGAGAGTTTGCCAAAACTGGTTTCTGAGTCAGACGAAACTGTTTTGAAGCTTAAAGGGGATAATTTTTCCATGGCATTTGACAAGAATACAGGAGCACTAATCTCTTATGTTTATAGAGGTGTTGACCTCATTCATTCTCCTTCTTTACTGCCCGAATTTTGGCGCCCTCAAACCGATAACGACCGAAGAGGAGCTAAAACGCATAAAAGCATGGCTGTCTGGAAAAAAGCATCTCAAAACAGAGAACTCGAAACTTTGGATGTAAAACAAATCAACGAAAGTGAAATAATAGTTTCGCTTGGTTTTATTTTAGCAGAAGGAAAGGCAACATGGAAAGCTGATTATCACATTTTTGGTAATGGATATATTAAGGCTGATATAAAGTTGAATGCAGATGCAAAGCTTCCGAATCTTCCTCGTTTGGGACAATCTTTAGGGATGCCTGATTCCTTTAAAAGCATTAAATGGTTGGGGCGTGGTCCCTTTGAAAACTATTGTGATAGAAACTCATCGGCTTATGTTGGTTTATATCAACAGGAATTGAATAATTTTATTGAGGAATATGTGTTGCCTCAGGAAAATGCCAATCGTACCGGAGTGCAATGGATGAGTTTCAGGAATAGCGAGGGGCTTGGATTACAAATTCTGGGAGAGCAGGATTTGAATATGAGTGCCCGCCCGTGGACATGGATGCAAATAGAAAAAGCCATGCACCCTTATGAATTGCCCCAAAATGATTTTATAAGGATTCAGATTGACGGGAAACACATGGGAGTAGGTGGGAATGACTCATGGAGTAAGAATGCTGCGCCCATTAAAAAATACAGAATTCCTTCGGGAAATTATGAGTATTCTTTCTGGATAAAGCCTCTGTCATTTAAAACAGAAGAGAATAAGAAGAAAATAGCAGAATCAAAAAAAGATCGGTAATGTGCCAATACAATTTTAAAAGTTATCTGTAGGATCCGGGTGAAGAGGAAAATATTGCTGTTAATTAGCCTGAAATAGTGAAAGAAATGGATCCTTTAAAAAAAGTGTCACATAAAAATTAAGAATAAAGCATATGATTTTGAATCGAATAAAATTCCTGTTAATAGGTGTTACCTTACTTTCAGGTATTCTGTTAACGTTTTGCGGATTTGGTGTCATTAAAAAAACACTTGATACAGCTCAAATAAAACAAGCTAATATTCTTTGGATTGTAGCTGACGACTTAGGTCCCGATTTGGCCTGTTATGGCAATCCGAACATACAAACACCAAATCTGGATGATTTTTCTAAAAAGTCCATTCGTTTTACAAACTGCCATACCTCCACAGCAGTTTGTTCGCCGAGTAGGTCGGGTATGGTAACAGGTATGTATCCAGTAAGTATAAACTGCCATCAGCACCGCACGCGACCAGAGGCAATGCTTCCTTTACCTGAAGGAGTGAAAGTGATTACTGAGTATTTTGAGCAGGCTGGATATTTTACCTTTAATGGAAATTGTGAGCATCCTGAGCGTCCTGGTAAGCAGGATTATAATTTCAAGACTGATTATAAAATTTACGATGGAATTGATTGGAGTGAACGCAAAGATGGTCAGCCTTTTTTTGGACAAATACAAATTCATAAGCCACACCGTCCATTTTTAAGAGATTTAGAAAGACCTGTTGATGCATCAAAAGTTAAGTTGCCACCCTATTGGCCGGATCATAAACTTGCTCGTCAAGACTGGGCCTTTTATTTGGAAACAGTTCAGTTGGTAGATAAAGAGGTAGGTGAAATTTTAAAACGCTTGGAGGAGGACGGATTGGCCGATAATACTTATGTGTTTTTTGTAGGTGATCAGGGAAGTCCGATGATGCGACACAAGCAGTTTTTATATGATGGAGGTACAAATACCCCCCTTTTAGTTCGATTTCCTAAAGGCAAACATGCTGGAGAGCTTAGAGATGAACTCATCAGCAATATAGATTTAGCGGCAACTTCATTACTCCTGGCAGGTCTGGACATTCCTGCTTATATGCATGGACAAAATTTTTTAGGAGATCATACTCCTCGACAAGAGGTTTATACCATGCGTGATAGAAGAGATGAAACAGTTGACCGTATTCGTGCTGTGCGTACAAATAAATATAAGTACATCCGAAATTTCTATCCTGAAAAAGCATATACTCAGTACAACGCCTATAAGCGGAATAAGTATCCTGTTTTGCCTTTGATGGAGGTATTAAAGGAGGAAAAGAAATTAAGTCCGGCACAATTGCTGTTTTTAGCTGAATCTCGTCCATCAGAAGAACTCTATGATTTAGAGTCAGATCCTTTTGAAATAAACAATCTTGCAGAAAATAACAATTTCAGCTCAGTTAAAAATGAGTTGAGTCAAAAATTAGATCAGTGGATTGAAGTATATGATAAGGCAGCTTATCCTGAAGATCAGCTTGAGATTGATTATTGGACTGGACAAATGAGAAAAATGGATTCGTTGTGGAAGGGAAAGAAAAACTTGCCTCTTGTTCCTGCTAATAAGCAGTATGTCGACTGGTGGGAAAATAAATTCGATAAGTTAGTAAAGATGAGGGCGAAGAAGTAATAGAATCCCAATTTATTTAGAAGCTGTTTAAATTTATTTTAGAAATTTTTATCGAAGAAAAAAAACTCAGAATAAGGCAAATTTGATACGAATAGTGGTTCTGTTTAAAGATAATTTAACGCAATTGTGAGGTTTTTGGCTTATAAAAAAGCTAAAGAATAAATTTTTAAACAGTTTCTTAGATTTTTAAATTAGTAAGCATTTATAATAAGTAATG
>JAESUW010000016.1 GCA_016760525.1 Labilibaculum sp. | reverse complement strand
AGACTGGCACAACTTGAACCGATATCAGTGGCACACCTTGCTCCGAAATGGGCGGCACATAATGGAGCGATTTATCCACCATAGTCGAACATTCTTACGGAACGATAAAACAATAATGGGGTTTTGATCATATTGTAACAAAAAAAGGGATTCAAAGGGCTGGTGCCGACGTGGGCTTAATCATGATTGCCTATAACCTACGCCGTTTAATTAATATAGTTGGTGTGGAAACCCTTATGGAATGGGCAATACAGCAATTATCCTATTTTCTGGAATTTATACTGCTGTTAAAGTTGAAAGTAGCCCAAATAAGATCCTCAATTCTGTTACTAAATAAAAGCATTTTTAATTTTTATGTATCATTAAAACAGCTATATTTAAATCCTAAATGGGTAATCTGATGAGTTTTTAGACAGACTGCCGTTAGGGGCAATAGATAATGACAAGAATGAACAGACTAATAAATATGAAAACAGATAGACTAGATTCTATGAAAAATAAAAAAATCAAGCTTTCTGAATTTCTTCATCAACCTCATTCTCCAGCAGATTCGGAATCAATAAATATTGTGTTTATCGTAGATACAAATTTCACAAAGCAAGGAGGCGGTAAATATATATTTAAAAACTGTGAATTTCTATTTACAGAAAAAGGACTTATTAGATTTGATAATTGCATTATTGAAAACTGTGTTTTCATTGGTATTAATGATTTAGAATTATACAGTAAAGAAAAAAATAAAGAAAATGGTAATATATTGATTAATCAATGTGAGCATTTTAAAAATAACCGTTTTAAAGGAGTTTTTAGAAATTTATCTTTTAGCCATACTAATATAGTTAACCTAATTGATGACTCGATATGTATTAAAACAACATTCTCATCTTTAAAAATTACTAATGCAAAGATAAATGGACAATGCAATCAACTTATATTTAATTATTCAAAATTTATTACATCGAAAGGTAATGTCTCTATTTGGAATAAAATCATATTGGATGGGGCAAAATGTGATAAAGCTATTTTTGACAATGTAAGAGTAAATCCATTCTATTTAGCTACGAAATGCGATAACAAAGCTTCTCTAGATTTATCTAGAGCAACACTTATTGATGATTGGTCAAGGTTAAGGAAAAAGTATGCAGGGATAAGTTTATTCATTGTCTTTATATTAACTTTTCTATTTTTCCTTCCTCTGCTAACTCAATCTTTTTTTCTTTTACTCACATCGAAAATAAATTCAACAATTGTGGAATTTAATAGCACACCCTTGTGGAAAGCTTTATTATTTGGAGGAAAAGAAAATTTGTCAGCTTTTTTGTATTTCTGTCTAACAATAGTGCTTATACTTTATAATAGTGGAAGACTATGGATGACTATTTCAATAGCAAAACTTCGTGAAGAAGAAAATTTCTTAAAAGATTCTAATTTTCAATTAGTTTCTATTCATCCGGAAAAATTAAAAACACAATTAATTGTAGATAAATTACTGAATTTTATGTTTTGGATATCTTTTGTTTATTCAATTTTTAAATTAATTGATACTTTAAGCATCCAAGTGCCCATATTTTCTTGAAATTCTTTTTCCATTTTAATTAGTGATGAAACTACAACCCCTAATCGAATAGCCCGCCCCGCTAGCAGACACTAGCAGGGAGAGGCTCACACCACCCAGCATACGGGTTCTTCCCGAAAAGGTCGGGACAGGCTGTATATGGTTCCGAGGCATCGGGATTAAGTTATGGGAAATAAAGAGTCACGTCTAACAGGCGTGATTTGTTTGTAAATGTCGAGTATAGATTCATAACCGCGTTTCTTCAAACGATTAAGGGTAATGGTAGTTCCCAAAATTGGACTCTGAGCAATGACTCATGAAGCAATCTTACTTTAAGGTATTCGAAAAGGCTTCGCCGGAGYCCAGCCACCCATGATTCATAAAAKACTTATTTTTACGGGCATTCATGAATTCGTTCCTCATTACATGAACGAGACCACGCATAGGCTTAACCTTGTTCAATTCCCAATCGAATTAGGTTTTTCCTTTTTCGTTCAGACTTTTTCTCCCGAGAATCGGGACCAAATGCAATACCTGAGCCTGTTGCGCAACCAACCGTCAAGATCTTCGAGTTTGTTTAAAATACTTGCCTTACTATCTAATAGATCGATAAAGAAACGGATAAGCGATCTAGATACGATCGGGGTATGATCTTAAGATCGGGATAAATACACCTTAAGACCCCTTTACAATTGCCCTATTTGTAGATTTCATTCTCGTGTACGCCAATTAATCTACTGATATGGATTTTTATTCCCGAATAGAAATACATCATTTCTTAGCTCAATATTCAGTTTATCCCATTATCGAAATAACGACGTTTTTAAAATGTCATATATTTGTTCAAAAGGTTTAATTGACTTGACAATATGAATCTTAGTTTAGATTTAATACTTTAGTAAGAATTTAAGATTTAATCTAAAGTTCTTTTTTAAATAGTATCTAAAAATTGAACTAGTCCTCCGTTAGGCCCCCCCCAGATATTAGAAGATATGGATGAAGAATCAATACATAAAAACAAAAAGACGGATAAAACATATATCAGTAGATCAATTGAAACTCTCAATCTGAAGCCTGATGGGAAAGATGGTGTAATCAAAGAAACTAGGAATATTAGAATTGTTTCAAAGGTTATTGATACGTTGGAAGAACACCATTACGCTATGGATAAAAAAGAGCTTATCCTAAGAAAAACAGCTGGTGGCAGATTTGAGATTAAAGCTAAACTTGTTGAGGATAACAGAGGGCTTTTTATTTTGACATTTCAAAGATTCACTTCTGCTTCAGGTAAACCTAATGATTGCTCATTTTCATTTGTTGGAAAAGAAATTAGTAACCTAGTTCGATTTTTGAAAAGTCTTGATTATGTGCCTTTTGATAAAAATAGAAGTTCGAATATAGCTGATAATAAATTAGATCAATTATTGTCATCAAAGGAATGCACTAAGAAATTCCTCATTGAAAACCAAGACGTAGTTATTGAATTCATTAAAAATGAGCTTACTAAAGAAGATTTGGTAACATTAGGTTATAGGAAAAAACAATTAGAAGTCTTTGATAAATTGTTACATGAGATCAAATATTTTAATGAATTAAAGATCAAATACAATGCTAAAAGAGATGAAGATTTATGGCAAAAATTCTTCGAAAGAAACACTTGGATTTTTGGCTATGGATTAAACTTTGTATTTAATTCTACTTTAGATAATAAAAAACTGGAGCAGGTTGTTGCTGGATTTGACTTTAATAGTGCAGGAAAAAGAGCAGATGCATTTCTCAAAACAAAGGGAATAATTGAGAGTTTTTGTTTTGCTGAGATAAAAACTCATAAAACAGAACTATTGAAATTAGTAAAAACGTCATACCGACCAGAATGCTGGTCTCCATCAAATGAATTAACAGGCGCAATATCTCAAATTCAGCGTACAGTTCACAAATCCATTTTAGATATTTCTACTAAAACAGAAATTAAGGATAAACAAGGTAATTTGACAGGAGAGACAATTTTTCTTTATTCTCCAAAATCGACTCTAATTATTGGAAACCTTGGAGAATTTAATGGTGAATATGGTATTAATGAGGATAAATATTCATCTTTTGAAATGTTTAGACAAGGACAAAGAAATATAGAGGTAATTACTTTCGATGAACTGTACCAGAGAGCACAATTTATTGTTGAAAATTCCGAGAGGTGATTATAGCACTAAGTAATATATACAAGGTATAGGGGGCATAATTTATCTTTTTAGTATTCTCATACAATAGATGATAACAGTCCATAAACTAGTGACGGATAAATGCCACTAGTCATTGACTGCAATGTGTAAATAAATCATAGAGTTATGTATATATTGAAAAAATATTATAAATTTGTAAACATATGAGTTATCCAGTTTTACATATCGCAAACAAAATAATAGCTAATACTGACTCTGAGCATGGTGAATTAATTTCAAATCTCAAGTTACAAAAGCTACTTTATTATATGCAAGGCTTCCATATTGCTATATTCGGGAAACCTCTTTTTTCTGAAAATGTAGAAGCATGGCAATATGGTCCTGTAGTTAGGGAAATGTATGACCATTTTAAAAATTTTGGAGCAGGTTCTATTACTTTAAATGAAGATGATCCTGTAGCTAAATTAAATGCAGAAGAAGAGGAATTATTTACCGAAGTATTTTTAGAATATAATCAGTTTTCTGCAATTAAGTTAATGAATATGACTCATGAGGAACATCCTTGGAGAAAAACTTTTAACGAAAATCCACAAGGTGTAATTTCTGTTGAATTATTGAATGGATATTTTAAAACTCAGATAGTTGAGTAATAAAAGAATCAAGTCGCCAAAGTCAGAGGGGAAAAAAATTAAAAGACCCTCTTCTAGTGATATTGAAATTGATTACCCTATATTTTGTTTTAAATATTTAAATATCAATTTTAAAGGTGATCATAAATTTTACTTTGATTTTATTGATAGATTAAATAAACTATCAAATTTGTCATGGAATCAAATAAATACTTCGCAAAGACATGGTTTTGGTACTGAAAAAATGCCAGTAAATCAAATAAAACCAGACTTACCAAAATTCATAACTCCAGAAGTCAAAGATTTATTAGTTTTTAGAGCTAATGGTGACAATAGACCTTTCTTAGGTTTAAGGAAAAACAATATTTTTCACATAGTATTTATCGAAGAAAATTTTGGTGATGTTTATAATCACTAAAACAAGAACATTACACAGCCAATAAAGTGTCCAAAACATAGCTAGTAAGTGTCTACTTGCTTGTAGTTAAGATTGAATGATTTTTGTTTTTGATCCTTGGAACTACACCCTAAATACTCATTAGTTTTTCTTGCGCTGATTTATTTTTTAAGTGAAACCTTTCTTAGAAGTCTTATTGCATTAATTATAGAATCAAAGATCTGTATAGTTCTTTTAGAGGTTTTGAATTTGGCATTGGGGTTAGAGTGCTTATCCCGTAAATAGCTACAAACCGCCTTAAATGGATTCAGAAACTCACTTTTGAGCATATCCAGCAATTCTCTACTGAAATTTTGACACTATCAAACGTTCTCCCATTCGTACCCCTAAAAAATCCTTGAATGTTTATACGGGGGATAAATAAGGGTATATCTCCTTGATCAAGCCCTACTAAACAACTCACAGAAAGGTTGTTGTGAGTTTCAAATTGGATTCTGTTGGGACTACACCCTAAATCCTCGTTGGTTTTTCTTGCGGGGATTCTTTTTTTAGGTGAAATATTTCTGAGAAATCTAATTGCTTTAATTATAAAATCAAAGACCTGTATAGTTCTTTTGGAGGTTTTAAATGATTGAATTGGGATTTAAAGTATTATTCCGTTAAAAAATTACAAACCATCTTAAATGGACTCTTAAAAAGAATCAAAAAGTTCATTTTTGAGCTTATCCAATAATTTTGTACTGAAATTTTAACACTCACAAACGTTCCCCCATTCGTTCCCAAAAAAGACAAAACCCTCATAAACATTGCTGTTTATGAGGGTTGTTGTACCCAGGGCGGGACTTGAACCCGCACGGCCGTGAAGCCACTGGATTTTAAGTCCAGCGTGTCTACCAATTCCACCACCTGGGCATCCTTTCGGATTTTGAGCGAGAAACGAGACTCAAACTCGCGACCCCAACCTTGGCAAGGTTGTGCTCTATCAACTGAGCTATTCTCGCATTATTTTTTGCGTTGTACTCTAACTCCCGATAGCTATCGGGATGAGCAATTCTCGCATTGTGCTTTTAAAAGTGAACCGTTGTTCTCCCAATTGCGATGCAAATATATACGTATTTTTTGATTCTGCAAAAGAAAAATTCCATTTGCTTCATTTTTTTTAAATCAGCCTAAAAGACATTGCAAAATATGAGATACTGACTCATTGAAATTCAGGCAGTACGCATCAAAAGCCTCTAAATATGGGGCACTCACATTTTCACTTTTTTTATAATCCGGATATCTTTTTTATCTCATTCAACTTATTTAGCGCTTGAATTGGTGTCAAATTATTAATATCCAAATCGGAAATTTCATTTCTAATCTGTAAAAGCACCGGATCGTCGAGCTGAAAGAAACTCATTTGATATCCTTCGCGCTGTTGTGCAATCTCACCAACCGGTTTCGCAAGCAATTCTCCATTTTGTTTCCCTTCCAGCTGAAGCAATATTTCATCGGCACGTTTCACAATAGATTTGGGCATTCCGGCCATTCGGGCAACATGAATACCAAAACTATGATTGGACCCTCCGGGTACTAATTTTCGCAAAAAGATAACTTTATTGTTCACTTCCTTTACTGAAACATTAAAATTTTTCACTCTTGGAAATGACTTCTCCATTTCGTTTAGCTCATGATAGTGCGTTGCAAACAGTGTTTTTGCTCTACTATTGCTATTTTCGTGAATGTATTCAATAATAGACCATGCGATTGAAATTCCATCATAGGTGCTTGTTCCCCGTCCTAATTCATCAAATAAAATCAGACTTCGTGATGAAAGATTATTAAGAATACTGGCAGCCTCGTTCATTTCTACCATAAAAGTAGATTCACCCAAGGAAATATTATCCGAAGCTCCCACACGAGTAAAAATCTTATCGACACAACCAATATTTGCTTCCTTAGCAGGCACAAAGCTTCCTATTTGAGCCATTAAAACAATCAATGCAGTCTGACGCAACAAGGCAGACTTACCCGCCATATTTGGCCCTGTGATAATAATTACCTGCTGAGCTTCATTATCCAGATAAACATCGTTGGCAATGTACTTTTCATCAATAGGCAGTTGCTTTTCAATAACCGGATGTCTTCCCTGCTTGATATCAATAACCTGAGAATCGTTGATGCCCGGACAATTGTAATTGTTCTCTTTTGCCAATTTTGCAAAAGACAACAAACAGTCCAAACGACCAATCATAGCTGCATTTAACTGAATTGTTGAAATATAATCGGCAATGCCTAGAACCAACTCATTGTACAGGCGTGTTTCCAATGCCAGTATTTTTTCTTCAGCACCCAATATTTTCTCTTCGTACCCCTTTAATTCCTCGGTGATATATCGTTCTGCACTTACCAGAGTTTGCTTTCTAATCCATTCCTCAGGAACTTTATCTTTGTGCGTATTTCTTACTTCTATATAGTATCCAAACACATTATTAAAGGCAATTTTAAGGGAAGTTATTCCTGTTCTCTCAATCTCCCGCATCTGCATCTGAAGCAAATAATCTTTACCCGAAAAAGATATTTTCCTCAATTCATCCAACTCTTCACAAACGCCATCAGCAATAACACCCCCTTTACTAACCATATTTGGCGGATCAGCTTGAATCTCTTTTTCAATTTTTTCACGAACCGTAGCACAAGGATTTAATTGATCTCCTATTTTTAGCAAACCTTCGTTACCACTTTTCAGACAATAGTTACGAATGGGTTCAATCGCCAGTAAAGCATTCTTTAATTGAACAACTTCCCGTGGACTAACTCTGCCAACAGCAACCTTGGAAATGATCCGTTCCAGATCACCAATTTGCTGAATTTCATCTCCAATTGTATGAGAAATCTCTTCATTGTTGTAAAAGTAATTTACCACACTTAAACGATCCGTTATGCGGGCCGAATCTTTTAAGGGAAGTGCAATCCATCTTTTTAACAAACGGGCTCCCATTGGAGATAAGGTTTTATCCATTACACCCGATAAAGTACTAGCTCCCTCGTTTAATGCTCCAAACAGCTCTAAATTTCGAACTGTAAATTTATCCAACCACACGTACCTGTCTTCCTCTATCCGCGAAAGCTGAGTAACATGAGCGGCCTTAGAGTGTTTGGTAATATCCAGATAATGCAAAACAGCACCCGAAGCAATAATTCCATCGCGAAGAGTCTGAACACCAAAACCTTTAAGCGAAGCTGTTTCGAAATGACGAAGAAGTCGATCCTTCGCGGCACTTTCAGTAAAAACCCAATCATCCATGGTGAAAGTATAGAACTTGCCACCAAATAATTCATGAAACTGCTTTTCTTTCCCTCTCTGATACAAGACCTCCTTTGGTTGAAAATTACCCAATAGCTTATCGATGTATTCAAAATTTCCTTCCGCAGTTAAAAACTCACCTGTTGAAGCATCCAAAAATGCGATTCCGGCAGATTTTTTCTCCATATGGATGCAAGCAAGAAAATTATTCTCACGATGCTCCAAAACGTTATCATTATAAGATACACCAGGTGTTACCAATTCTACAATACCCCGTTTAACAAGAGTTTTGGTCTTCTTCGGATCTTCCAGTTGCTCGCATATAGCAACACGAATTCCAGCACGCACCAATTTAGGTAAATAGGTATCAATAGCATGATATGGAAATCCTGCCAATTCAACATAGGAAGCAGATCCGTTTGCACGCTTAGTTAGCGTAATTCCTAAAATTTCTGAGGCTCGAATTGCATCATCAGAAAATGTTTCGTAAAAATCACCAACCCTAAACAGTAAAATAGCATCAGGATGTTTATCCTTGATCTCATAATACTGCTTCATTAATGGGGTTTCAACGGCTTTTCTAGCTTTTGCCAAGGGTAAAATATATTTAGAGGTTACTCAATTTTTTATCTTTCTCGAACAAATATACTCATTCCAGTTTATAGATCAGAAAATAAAAACCATAACAAATCTCATATTTTTTATAGAAGCATTTGTATAATTTTAAATCAGCAACGACTACTATCACCGATATACAAGATACTTACAGTAGATAATCCATCGATTATCTACTTACTACAAGTAGCATTCAATAAAATTGCGGATAAAAAAATTAGTATTTATTTGCTGGTTATTTAGACGCTTTATTATAAATTTATAGGAAGCGTAACCGAAAACTAATGACACACGAATGAAAAATATTCTAATTATTGGCGCAGGTCTTTCAGCAACCAGTTTAATTCATTATTTATTAAAACATTCTGAAAAACACAATTGGAAAATTACTGTAGGTGATATATCTTTGGAAACTGCTCAAAAGAAAATCAACAATCATCCAAATGGAATAGCTCTTCGTTTTAATTTAAAAGATTTGGAGCAAAGAACAGCAGAAATAGCTGCGTCTGATATTGTTGTTAGTATGGTTCCTTCTTCAATGCATATCATTGTTGCCAAGGAGTGTTTGCGACATGGAAAACACATGTTAACCCCATCTTACGTTACTCCCGAAATGATGGAATTGGATGAAGAAGCCAAAGAAAAAGGTCTGTCCTTTCTGAATGAACTTGGAGTTGATCCGGGCATCGATCATATGTCGGCAATGAAAATTATTGATCAGATTAAAAAACGTGGTGGCAAAATCGAAACATTTAAATCATTTTGCGGTGGCTTGGTAGCTCCAGATTGCGATAATAATCCCTGGAACTATAAAATTTCATGGAATCTAAGAAATATTGTGGTGGCCGGGCAAGGAACAGCGCAATTCAAGGAAAATGGCCATTATAAATACATTCCATACAACAAACTTTTTTCAACACTTACAAAAACCCGAATTTCAAACTATGGTGATTTTGAGGTTTATCCTAACAGAGATTCACTTCAATATTGCAAATTGTATGGTTTAAATAATATCCCAAGCATAATGAGAGGAACCATACGCAGACCGGGTTATTCTGAAGCATGGAATGTGCTGGTACAATTAGGCTGTACCGATGACACTTACGAAATGAAAGATTCTCACAAGCTCACTCATCTCGATTATTTATTAAGTTTCTTACCCGAAAGCGATAAATCGGTGGAAGAAAGCCTCGCTAATTTCACTCATATTGACAGTAAGTCAGTAATAATGACCAAACTTAAATGGCTTGGCTTATTTTCCGATGAAATTATTGGTTTAAAAAATGCCACACCTGCAATGATTCTTCAGAAGATTTTGGAGAAAAAATGGGCCTTGGAACCAACAGACAGAGACTTGCTGGTAATGCAGCACTTTTTTGATTTTGAAATTAATGGTGAAAAGAAAAGAATTACCTCATCGATGACTTACGAAGGAACTGATCGTGAAAACACCGCCATGGCATACACTGTTGGAACTCCCTTAGCCATAGCAACGAAACTATTGGCCAAAGATAAAATTGAACTTAAAGGAGTTCAAATTCCCACTTCGCCCGAATTTTATGAGCCAATACTTGCTGAATTAGACAATTTAGGGATACAATTCATTGTAGAAGAAATAGACTTGTAAATACTTCTGCATATTAATTAAAATTTTCAAGAGAGATCGTTCTCTTTTTTATATTTTTGATCTGCATCAATTATACAAAAAAACATGTCCCGATTATTTCAACTTGCTTTTTTAGTGAGTCTTTTCACTTTTAATTCTTGTGCGGTTAAAGATCAGATATCGAGCTATTGGCTAGATAAGAGAAATTTTAATTCTGAAATTTATTCGACTACTGAGGCGAATCTGTACAATCCACAAGATCAAATAAGTGTTAAGGTTTTTAATAACGATCTATATATTGATATTATTCTTGAGACAAATTCGACGAATACCTTACGTAAAATATATAATTTAGGACTGAGTGTATGGATTGATTCTAAAGCAAAACTCCAAAACAATTTTGCAATTAACTTTCCAATGCCTGCTGAATTTCCTTTTTCAAAAGAAAAATTTGAAAATTATCTGTCCCGATTCTCCTTAACTGAGATGAATGAGGAATTTCAGGATCGTTTTCAGGTTTATGAGGTTGTCAATACAAAAAAAAATGAAAGCCTTACCATTAGTACACTTCAGGAAGACGACATTTACCAGGTAAACCTAAGTTCTAAAAATGAAGTTTTATTTAGTTATCATCTTCGCATTTTAATGAGTGAATTTTATTCTGAAAAATTATCGGGTGATGAAATTATCGGTATTGGAATTGCCAGCATTAATGTGGCGAATGAAGAGTACCATTCAGCTTTAAGCAGTAAAGAATACATCAACAAACGTATGGAAAGATTAAAAACCGGCTATAACAAAGATCCTTTTGAACTTACCGAATGGTGGGCTAAGTTTAAGCTGCCAACAAAATCTAAACCATAATCTAAAACTTCAGATAAAAATCTTTTGTAAGAGCAATGTATGCATGAGAATAAACATGTCTTACTCCATTCTCAACAATTAAATCGGAGAATTGAGACTCACACTTTTGCACACTAAATTCCATAAGATAACGCTTAACAGGTTTTCCGGGGTTAGGAAGAACAGAAAATTTCCTTTTCAAAAAAAAGCCTGTTAATCTTGCCATTCGCTCAAAATATTCGCCTTCTTCAACAGGCAGAATAACAGATAAAACACCTGATTCTGTTAACAATTCTAAAGAACCTTTCAATAACTCTTCGAAAGGCAAATGATCGGCATGTCGTGCCTGTGTTCGTGATTCACCTTTCGCTTTTAAACCATTCAAAAAATAAGGTGGATTACTTACAATTGCATCATACTTTTGATTTGTACTTTGGCAAAATTCCTGAAAAGAAAGATGAAATGCATTAAGTTGGCAAGTCCAAGGGCAATTTGCGAAGTTATTAACAGCTTGTTGATAAGAGG
>JAESUW010000094.1 GCA_016760525.1 Labilibaculum sp. | reverse complement strand
GGAAAAGGGGGGTTAACCAGGGAAGTGGTTATTCCAAGGCGCTTAACAGGACGATTAGAAACGCTAAAGCTAGACCTCCCAATCCTGAAAATAGATCGCGGGATCTACTACATGCAACACTATGCCCTTGCAGGCGGGAAAAACTGGTCAAGTTCATTTTCATCGGCATCAAGACGCGTTCTTGGCTGGTCTACAGGCGCCCACGGTCTAAGACATTCCTATGCACAAAGCAGGATGGAGACCTTACGAATAATGGGATTTCCGAGAGGTGTAGCACTAGAGACAGTTTCACAAGAAATGGGACATTTCCGACCTGAAATAACAGAGGTTTATCTGAGATAAATGGGTATATCAAATATGATATACGTCGTTAGGGATTTTATTTACCGTTATTTGTATTTGAAGCTCCAAAGTTATTTCGATAAAGACTCAAAATAACCACTTCTCACCTATTGATAGACGGCGCTAATCGATAGGTGCTCTGAGGCTCTTAAACCAGTTTTAAGCGCTTTTAACTTCAAAAGCTAACATTCATCCAACTTATTGTTTCACGGCCTTAAAGCACGATTTAAGCTACTTAAAATTGATTTTGGCATCCTTTCCTGCCGGACAGTCGCATAGCGACCGCTTTTAAATCAAGGTTTGATTTTTAATACCGGTTAAAGGCCGTAGGCAAAACGAGTCTTGCTGTCCGTTTTTGGTTCTCGCCCCTGCCAAGGGCAGGAAGTGGCGAGGCATTAATGGGGTGTGCCGGAAAGAGCGTAGCGAGGGAAGGGCCGGCAGGGGTGAAACCCCTGAGAGGGGTTTGCACTTGTTTTTTTATTTAAAAATTAAGTTACCCACAATTTTGGTAGAAATAGATCCAATAATAGATCCTTATAGATCCAATATAGATCCTAAGAGATCCCAGAAACCTTCTAGCCGTTGGTGTGCTTAGCTAATAGCGAAGTGCGGTGTATTCTAATTGGGTTATCGGTGTATTCTAATTGGGTTATCGGTGTACCCTAATTGGGTTATCGGTGTATTCTAATTGGGTTATCGGTGTACCCTAATTGGGTCAATCGCCGGTTTTATCCCGCCAATGCTTCGCCAACAATTAACCAATTGTTATCAATCACTTATGACGCGTTCTATTTTGTTGGGTAGAATAACTGTTCATCGACTTATCCCCAGCCACTCACGTATAGATATAAATAACGATGGAACCATCAGAACTCGATGACTTAACATCCTTCTGTGTACTCTAATTGGGAGGAATAATTAATTGAGGTGTATGCTAATTGGGTACGTCACCTATTCCTTTTTACAGCCTATAACCATCTCTTTACTTCCATTCTGACCATGAGCAGACACATATTTTAAATATGCTGAGAACAATTAAGAGATAGATCAAAATCTGGAAATTAGGTGTATTCTAATTGGGAAGCATGGTGTACTCTAACTGGGTTCGAGTATAGGGATGATCATGGACTTATCAGAGAAGCTATTACCAGTAGAGCAAGAGCTGTTAAACGGCCAACTCCTCCAAATAAATAGTGCTACCAGCATACAACCTAATGTTCTACTCAGAACAGGCGTGTTCACACCTGTGGGACGCCGAACCAACAGCACAGAATTAAAAGCAATGGACCTGAGCCAAGAGCTCGTACACCTAGAGATCTGCCAGAAAGAAGGTTATGACTCTGTCGCAGTGAAAGGCCAACGATTGAATGTCGAAACGGATTTTAAGATCTGGTGCGGTATCGTCTTAGTCTTTAGTAAATATGGTTACGCCTCTAATATCGTAAAACTCTCATTTGGTGAATTTGCAAAACATTGTGGCTATCCAAGTCGCCGCTTTGATAAAAACCTCCGCAGACAGATAGCTGGATCACTAGAACGCATACAAAGCCAAAGCCTAACCTTCAGACGAAAAAACGCAGAAAAAGCGGTACATACAGGTATGCTATTACGTGCTATGTATGATGGTGAAGAGGATATTGTTGAGCTTATGGCCGATACAACCCTCTGGGATCTCTATAACCTTGATTACCAGGTTTTGGTCAGTTTAAGAGTCTTAGGTAAGCTCCCTCGCGCAGAGGTAGCACAATGCCTGTATTTGTTTTTCACATCATTACCTAATAATCCCCACCCAGTATCCTTTGAACGCTTAAGAGAACGTTTACGACTCGAAACAAGCAAGAAAGAAGCTAACCGTAAAATCAAAAATGGCATAAAGAAACTAGAATCTATCGGTTATATCAAAGGGGTCTTTGCTGTGAGAAGTGGCGAGCAATATTACTTAATTCACCAGCGATATAAGAAACTCGAAGCCGCACGTTGATAACGTTGCCAAATCAAATCAAATTAACTCACATCTTTAATCGCTTCGATAAGCTTCTTATCATTTATCTTATCGCGCATATGGATCAGGCCACGAACAAGTTTAGCCGTACTGATATTCTTACCACTAATTTCCTGAAGCTCATCGAGCCAGAGATTTAGTTCAGCCTTATCATTCTCAGTTAATCGCATTGGAACAGGAGATGTACCGGTCGTCACATTACGCCTGGTCCTGACTGTAGTTATCTTCCCCTCAACCTTTGAATCAACTTTMTTTTTTTTACCTTTTCTTCTGCTTAATGCAGTAACACCAGTTAACTTAGTCATATTTTGTATTACACTTGTTATACATTTAAAATATTGCCGATTTCTTTTGCAAGACTACGATAATCATCATTAGTTGCACTCTTAGGCTGGTAGCTCAGTAGCGTTTCACCACTAACACTCGCCTGACCAATCGCTTCAGAACGACGAACTGTCGCCTTAAGCACCTTGTCACCAAGGCTGTTCAACTGTTCATCGAGGAAGTTATTGATCAGTTTATTGGCCTTAGCATACTCATTACGAAACACAGCATAGTTCACATCTTTGGTTTCTTTGACCTCTTCTAATGCATCGAGTAGATCGGCCAAACCATTTAACGAGAACGAACCACCATCGACGGGAATTAAAAACAGATCAGCTGCCATCATGGCGTTAACAGATGTCAGACTAAGGTTAGGAGGACAATCCAAAACAACGATGTCAAAATCACTAGAACAGCTTTCTAACTGCTTCAACAAAATACGTTCTCTATGGACTTTAGTTAAGCTCTGCTCAATAACTCTGCTCAAACGAATATCGGTAGGACAGATACAAAGATTAGGTATCGCTACACCTTTAGATTGAGCCGGCATGATCGCATTCAAAATTGGATGCTTCTTGGCTGATTCGAATACATCTGTTATCGATGTTTCAAATTCATATTGGCCACCGGTCATAACTACGGTCAAGTTAGCCTGGGGATCTAAATCAATCACCAAAACACGCTTACCTTCACTGGCTAACTGCGCCGATAAATTGATCACAGTAGTAGTTTTACCAACACCACCTTTTTGATTGATCACAGCTAAGGTTTTCACAAACTTACTCCAGTTATTTTTGTAGAACAAATGTAATACAAAAAACACTTTATTTCCACAGTTTAAAGGCATACAGAACAAATATACAATCATAAAACCATGATAAATGCATAAGTATAAAGTCCCTACTTACGCATTTCAGAAATAATGATAAAGTTGTTCATTACCACTTGTTATCACAATAGTTGAGGGTATATAAACATATTAAATGCACTGACCCTGACAGTTACTTTACACACCTACTAATGCCACAGCTCCAGATGAATTACATTTGAAGTTGTTTTACATTAATTGTTGTATGTTAAATAAGCGAAAACACGAATGTAGGCTTTAACCGATATTTAGAAAGCTAACCGATTATGCTTGCATGATATTCACCCAACTACAGGGGGTCCACATCCACAATAGATGAGCCCCTCCCCTAAACAGCCCCACTTTCCGACTCAGACATCAAAAGAAGCCCCCAGACTGATGGAATAATAAAGCAAGTAAGTTCACTCTTTTAGCTGTGAATTGAGAGCCGCTTCTCCCCCTGCACCCCATGAGCACACTGAGCACAATGAGTACGATGAGCACACTGATAACCATTGAGCACGGTGAGCACACTAAAATGATTTAACCACTTGATTTATATTGCTTTTTAAAAAAACCCGACAAAAACAATGTTGGATTCATTCCAACTCAGCATGTGAGATGAAATATAAAATGACTTTTGTCTTATTGGAATCAGCTTATAGTTAATGCTTGAAAAAGCAATAAGCACTAGATAACTCATTGAATAATGAGGGTTTTAAATGCATTATTGAGACAACTAGCAGGTCATCACTCGATTAAAGTAGTCTCCACCGCTACTAAAGTTAACCGATATGATGGTAAAGCTTCCAAACCTTAACCTGAAAACTGCTAGTTAATTTTTATAACGAAAGGCTTGATCATTCACTATCAAAATAGCTTCCAAAACTATTTAGACGATAAAGCATGATGGTATAGAGTCCAAACCTATACCTGAAAACAAGCCTTCTAAATTCACCTTATTCAATTAAATGGTTTTTTTATGAGCAAACTAGCAGAACCAAATGGATTAGATACACCTGTAGCGAGTCCTGCAACACCAGTAGCGAGTCCTGCAGCACCTGTAGCGAGTCCTGCAGCACCAGTAGCGAGTCCTGTAGCACCAGTAGCGAGTCCTGCAACACCAGTAGCGAGTCCTGCAACACCAGTAGCGAGTCCTGTAGCACCAGTAGCGAGTCCCGCTACTGTGCTTTCAGATATAAACTCTTTATTGACTGAAACAATGAATAAAAAACAAACAACAAAAAGAATGAGTAAAACCCAAAAGAAAAAGATGATGCAACGAGAACAATTATGGGGGAATGAAATATCTAATAAATTATGGGACCGAACTACCCAAGTTGGATTTACAACGATACCTAGAACAATGCCCATAATCTTGCAAATAATGGATGATTTAGCAGATAAGGGGAAGCCTGTTTCAGTAACTTATTTTAATTTGTGGTGCCGTGTTTTTGATGAGTCATTTATCGAAATAAAAAGCAATGAAGAGTNATCTTTTGAAGCTGGTTTTTCAGGTCAAAGAGCTGTTTCTACGTGGAGGCAACGAATGAAAAAACTTGTTGAGTTAGGCTTTATAGACGCTAAACCAGGGGCATCAGGAGAATACAACTATGTATTAATCTTCAATCCTTATCTAATTATCAAGAATAATCACCTAGAAGGTAAAATTCAAGAACATAAGTATAATGCACTCTTTGGACGAGCAATGGATATAGGCGCAACAGATCTAAACTGACCGCTATGAACCGGGAGCGTGAAGATATGTCAGTTGTAGCACATCTGAGCAACTTCGCGTTTACGAGGGGAAGTAAAGCCATTTTAGCTTGATGCAATAACAAGCTTCAACAAGAGCAATATGAGATGAAAACATCAACGATTAATCTAACCCACAGGTTAGAGCATAAGTCTTGCTTAGCGGTAAAATCCGATAATAGGTGAGACTCCTTTCTCTATAGTGGTATTAAATTATCATATGCTTTGCCTTTTATTATGTAAAATTCGCAAGATCAAAACTCGCTCCTTTTCTTCATCAAGGTCATAGTAAATATTATATGGTAATTTCCCCATTGAGTACTCCCGACCCATTCCCCTCCAAGCTCCTCCTATAAACGGGAATACTGATATATTTTCAACAGCAGACACAATCTCACTGTCGACCTTATCAGCTACTCCGCTCCCTGCATTTTCAAAAAGAAATTCAAAAATACCAACACGGTCTTCAATAGCATCTTCTTCCCACACAACCTGATGTGTCATTAAAACACTCCTTTCTTTAATTAGTCATAGCTTGCACCAAAGAGAAAACTACGGAACCACTTTCCAACAAAAACGAGGACTTATCACCTTCACGTTTAACAGGAAGTTCTGCTCTATCATCCGTTAACCTGTGGTGCCCTGGTTTCAATGTATACCTTATTAATCCCGTGGGCCCACCCGCCTTACCGGATACAGAAAAGCCATCGCTTCCCGCCTTTTTCACCATCCACAACCCATTCTCTTCATCATGTAAAACATCTACGCGACTTCCAATCTCCATCCCGATCTTCAACAGGATTTCTGAGCTAATCCTCACCGACAACTCTTCGCTTTTCGTTGAGGCTTTATACGTTTGCGATATAACAATATCTGCGCCTGAGCGCATACGACCAGAGCTTTTACTTTGTTCTAGCTGACTTTTAAAACTCATATATTCCTCCTTGTTTGCATTACAACTAATTATATCACAGATCCCAGCCACCTCAAAATAGAAGTATTACAATCTTAAGAATCCCAACGTCACGTAATAACATTCCACTAAAAAATCTTTAACTACTACCTTAAAGTTTACAGCGTAAGTACTCGATCTTTATCAATAACTTATAATACTAATACCCTAATTATCTACCGTTAAAACCCTAGCTGTATATATGTACACGTATAGACTGTGAGTACAAATGTGCTAACATTAATGTATGACATTCACCGTGAAAGAACTTAAATAGGTGAGGAATATGGAAGCACGAATTCAGTTTCGCATTAGCGAAGAAACTAAAAAATTAGCTCAACTGGCAGCTGAACGAAAAGGCGTAACTTTAAGTGATGCTTGCCGAAACTTGACTGAAGAACTAGCTAAAGATCAAATGAAACTAGAGAAACACAACGACTGGCTAGTCGAACAAGTAAATAATGCATATCACAAACGAGAGTCTGGACAATCGAACTTCGTATCTCACGAAACAGCCAATGCTATTGTTCTACGACGTATCAACAAGCTAAAGTCAGATGCTGGTATATAACTAGGTATTTTTGATAAATGTTAGTAAAAAAAAGAGCCTGGTTAGGCTCCTTGGTACTGATATGGACTTCGGCATTATATTCAACTAAAAATTAGTTAGGTGTAGAACGCTTGTGTGCAGGCACCTTTGTTCCATCTTTCTTTTTATGTGCGGGAACACTYACAATTTTTTTACCATCTTTTGTTTTAGCCATAAGTAACCTCTAAATAATTAGTATTGCTGCAATATGCAGCAATACATTAAGATATGAGGTTTATAATGAAGTTTACAACCCCATCAATTATAAATTTATTTAGATTCAATGAAATACCCTAAAAACGCCCTCAGAAATTGGTCAAAGAAACAACAAGGCAACGGCAAGGTGGTGCTCAAATCGATGCGCCCAATCCGCGTTATGGAAAATGCAGTAAAAGTTTTCAATGAAAACATTTTCAACTTAACCTTCAGCCTCAAACTTGAAAGGTTCATGGCAAACCTGATGCGCTCAATCACCTTTATGTTCAATAGGCCGCTCAGGGACGATTTTAGCCCTAGATCTAAAAATGCCTCCAAGTGGTGGCATTTTTAAGAAAACGATAATATCAGACGTCTATTTAATTTCTAGTGGATTTAGGATTTAGGCTTTCATATCCATCATAGAAAATAAAGTCATTAAAAATAGTTCTTCCCATCAAAAGTCTTCTAGTTACTTCTGGAACATTAATTTCATCACATACAAGTTCAAAATTACCATGAATAATAGTTATTTGATTAGAAATTATTTCAATCGCCGCGGATTTTGAAATACCAAAATTTTTGGCTGCATTAACACAAACGTTGATTTGAGATCTGCGTATATCGCCATGCATTTTCATTCCATGGCTAGCTTCACCGCCAGTGCGACGTTGAGGACAAATATCATAAGCAGGCGTTAACTCAATTTTATCACCTCTAACATAAAACGCATGGTTCCTGGCATGATCATCAGTATTCCCAATGAGTACATTAAACGCCATTCGTGAAAATAGCTCGTTAGAGTCCTTATTGAAATCGATCGAGTTTAATCTTATTTCCTCTAACAAATTCTCATAGGAAGCCTCACTAGCCCATGCTTCGTCTAACCCCAAAACTGTGAGCCCAGATACAATTGATTTACGAATCCATCCATTATCGACTTTATCACGGTCAAAACGTTTTACTAACAAGACATCCTTACCACATGACTCCATCATTTTTATATCAGCAACATTGATACCTGATAAGGCTGCTAATTTCATAGCTACAAACTCTGATTTAACCACGTCATAAGTATCATCAGATGCTGAAAATTTTGCTATGTATTTAAATTCACCATCATTAATCATTGCTTTTGGTCTAGCACCACCGATACTTGAACCATGAAAGAGCGCGCTATCCAAATCAGGAGGAATAATACCCCCCTCCCCAACAACTAAAGAAGCTCTAAATAAATCATCTAATGTTGCTGAATCTGTTTCTCTTGGGATGTATTCAGTATTTGATTTTTGGAAATCTAACGAACCAATTCGATCTGAAGCCGAATTCATCAAGTAAACGATTTCCGTCAAATCAGTTTCCCTTTCATCTTTACTCAACAATCTAGCATTTATCACCCTCCTTCCCCAAGCATCAGGAGACGAATCTCGAAGGCATGAAAAATTTTTCATACCTGAAATTGGTGATTTAGTGCCACTTGAAAGAGCTAACTCAGCTGCATATATAGGTTCAGCATCTTCTCTTTCAAGATATTTACGACCATAAGCAAATGATTGTTGGTCACCATCAATACTAAGTACACCTGCGACAACTGGTGTGGTTTCACTCTTAAGCCACTTCCAAACATAACATTTAGAAATCGTCATCTAACTCAACCTTCTTTGTTTTAACTCGTTTAGGAAGTAATATTTCAAGGCCTTTGCTCTTTGAAGTTAATATAGTAAATCTGTTTTGATCAGATTCAAATAAAGACACACCTAGAATATAAGCGGCCTCAAAATACGTTCCAATAGCAACAGTAGCGACACCATTTAACATATTTTGAACCGTTGGATATGAAACTCCAAGTCTCACACTGAGTTCTGCAATACTCATGCTTTTTTTCTTTCTATTAATCTGCAGTAATGTTGCAAAGTGCTTAATCCCAGAATTTGTGACTATGCTAACTCTTTTTGTTTTTTTCACAAAAAACTCAATTATAATTTAGTTAAGCGGGGTTAATCACAATTATAATTGTGAAATAAGTAGAACGCAAATAAAAACCAGGCCAGTTGAACAACCATAAGGCATGTTATGTAAGATCGAGATCAAGATGATGGTTCGCTACGTTAAATCTAGCGAACTAACTCCCACCAAAAATTATTTCAGGCTCATAGCTGACGGCTATCAAGCATTCCAATAAGGTTTCCTGTTGTGACAACAGATAAGTATTACCTAGTAATATTTATTACTTAAACCCGATCATCGTTTAACAAAGAGAAGACCATCAAAAAACCGCTGCGCCCAATCCATTTTATGTTAAATAGGCTATTTCGGACCTGAAAACAGGGGTTAGATCCATTGCCAGACCTGAAACACGCATAAGTCAGCCTAAAATGACCATTTTTAGTTATTTTTTAGCTGAAAATTAATTACCAAAAAACACAATCTGTGAGTCTGATTTTCAATCAAACAGGTACAGAACAAAATCACGCTGAAATGTTTGTTTTACACAAAGACACTCTATATCAAAAATGATATAGTCAAAAAAACACAAAGCTAGGATAAAAAATGAGCACCTCATTAGAGCAACTAAAAGAAAAAGCCTTCCAAGATCCAGAGGTCAAAGCGTTTTACGATAAAGAAACTCTCAGAATTGAAGATGTAGAAGTCGTAGAAGTTGAAACGGAAGCAAATACCAATGCCCTCTGAATCAACCCAAATAAAAAAAGAGATGCTGGAGCTGGTCAGCAAGGACGTAGATTTAGATTCCCCAGAAACCATAGCCTGGATGGAAAGAGCGGCCAACCTGGTTCGTAAAGATCAATTACAACCAGGACAAGTATGGAGGCACAATGCAAAAAGGGGGCTTGAAAAAGTTTGGGTAAATTAAGGGTTCTCTGACTAAAAGAACGGTTTGTCACCACGCTCCTCTACAACCCTTGTTATCACTAGGCTGTAGCCAAAAAATCGTTTTTAAAAACACCCTCCTGAAAATCATTAACCAATTGAATTGATTATAAATAATGAGCACCTGTAAATTCATATTTTTTATTCCCCTAGAAATCATGTAAACCGTTCTCACAAACGAGCGTTTTTGAGAACGATTTTAAAAATAATATCGGTCATCGACTTTTATTGACTCCCAGGCTCTCACAAACCCATCTTGAAACTAATTTCTCATTTATGTACTCTTTAATGAGTTTTGATAATTTCTGAGTGATTATGCAAATAGGTTACGCACGGGTTTCCACTAAAGATCAAGAATTGGATTTACAAATTAATGCCCTTAATCACATTGGCTGCGAAAAAATCTACCAAGACCAGGCAAGTGGTTCAAATGCAGCTTCCCGGGAAGGCCTACAGTCAGCATTGAACGATCTTCGTTCGGGAGATAGCTTTGTGGTTTGGAAGCTGGATCGCTTAGGTCGAAACGTCAAAGATCTGATCACCATGGTGGGGGAGTTGGAACAGCGTGGGATCCACTTTAAAAGTTTAACTGATAATATCGACACTTCCACGCCTTCAGGCCGATTCTTTTTCCATATGATGGCCAGTTTAGCCCAAATGGAACGAGAACTACTGATTGAGCGAACAAAAGCAGGGCTGGACGCCGCTCGACAGCGTGGGCGAGTTGGCGGCCGTAAGCGGCTCATGACCGACTCTAAACTGCTGGCAGCCAAACGTTTACTCGCTGATGGAACACCAGTGAAAGATGTAGCTCAAGATTTAGGGATCTCAGTACCTACACTGTATCGCTGGTTACCGGCATCAGAACGATAAGGTTGAAGATTGGGTTCTGTCGCAAAGTTGACGAAGTAAACTAACATGTTGATGATGTTCAGACGTTAATTTGGAGCATCCACTGCATGACACTCAACTTATCAGGGCGACATTATCCATCAGATATCATCATGCAGGCGCTTCGCTATTATCTAGCTTATAAACTCAGTTACCGTGATATTGAGGAGATGTTCGCCGAACGARAGATCCATTTTGACCACTCAATCCTGWACCGTTGGGTTATCAAATATGCGCCGCAACTCAAAACCATATTTAGGAAGAAAAAGCGCAGAGTCTCTGGGTCTTGGCGAATCAATGAGACCTATATAAAAATTAAAGGTCAGTGGGTTTACTATTACCGAACCGTGGATAAGTACGGCGCTATTATTGATTTTTATCTGAGTGAAACCTGTGATGAGCCTGCAGTTCGGGCTTTTTCAATAAAGCCATCAACCAACACGGGTTACCTGAAAAGGTGGTGATAGATAAAAGTGGCGCGAATGCTGCTGCATTAGATACTATCAATATTCGTCTTTGGCTATCTGGTTATATGCTATTTATAGGGCTCGTTCGCTGTTTGCGACATAACCGTATTTATCAGACAAACAAAAACCACTTATACGTGGTAAGCCACTGTTTTATAGGTGAAACTTCCTGCAGCATTTAATTGATTATAGATATTTTAATTATGACGACATGTGAACTTAAACAAAAAACCGGAATGGTGCTCACCCAATCTGAGCACGACAGAATAAACCACTCAATTAATCATGATGAAATGGATCGAAAATGGCTAATAGTCCCTAAAGGGCAGTTAACATTTGATGCTGAAGGTAATGACATTTATTCATCCCTACATTTTTCAAGAATGATCCGTTGGACGGGTAATGATGCTTCAGGTATCACTATAGGGCGAGGTTATGAATTAGGTTCGCGCGCTAAAAGTGATGTTTTTATTGATATGCTTTTATCGGGAGTAT
>JAESUW010000015.1 GCA_016760525.1 Labilibaculum sp. | reverse complement strand
CCATCCGATAAGTATTATCCGTCTTCTTTTCTGTAAAACTCCAAAATCTTCCGATTTTTGAATTGTATATTTTAATTCATATCCAATTCGTTTAAAATAAGATTGCATATTTTTAAAATAACGTCCTTTGTTAGCCGTTATTAAACCCATAACATTTTCAAAAACAAAAATTTTAGGCGTGTATTTTTTTAGAAATTTAGCGTATTCTTTATATAAATGATTTCTTGGGTCATTTTTCATTCCATCTTTATCTCTTGAACGACCAACTAAAGAATATGCTTGACAAGGAGGTCCGCCAACTATAAGGTCAATACTTTTTCCTTTTGCTAATTCATCAATTTTATTAAATATGACTTTGTTGTTTTCTCCGCCAATAGGAATATTAATAACGGAGTCTAAAATTTCAGAGTTTCCATATCTTCCAAATATGTTTCTCTAGTTATTTTTTCGGAAAGATATTCGTAATAATGACTTAGTTTATTTTCTGATTGTAGTTTATGGTATATTAACCTTGTTTCTAAKGTCTCACARGCTTTTTTATCAATCTCTACGTGAGCAATAGGAGTGAATCCAGCTTTAATAAATCCTTCAGACAAGCCACCTGCACCAGAGAATAAGTCAATAAAATTTATGCTTTTATTCTTCATTTTGTAGAAACAATTAAATCTTTTATGTCAACATCAAGAATATTAGCTATTTGAGTAAGCACCTCAAGTCTTGGTTGTTGCCTGTTTTGAACGTAGCCATTGACAATATTGTAACTCTTGTCTATCTTTTTCGCTAGCCATTTTTGCTTGATTCCTTTTTCGTAAAGTACTTCTTTTATTCTATTCATTTCAGATTCAAAATTGAACTGCAATATAGTAATTAAATTTAATACACTGTTTTTTAGTGTATAATATACCTGATAATTATTCAGCGAGCGTAGGAAAGAAATCGCTCTTTTGGTTTTTTTTGTTGGCTTCTGTATGGGGGAAAACCAAATGTGCAATTTGTCCGGCTGGTTCGGTATGAAACACAACGTAAACGTAAAAGTGTTTTATCCTTTCGTTTGTCTAAGTTAACAAAAAAAAGAGAATGAAGGATTCTCTACATTCTCCTTTCTGATAAGGACACAGACAAATAGAGGATAAAACATAGTTGGAATGCCGTTGCGCCTATGGGCATTCTAATGGTCTCCATTTCGTATTGGTTGCTACAAGTTCACTCAAGCTGCTATGCTTGCCTGATTTTAGCCTGTTTTGTTTTAATCATATGGTAGTTTCAGACATAATTCTCTCTTTTTTGCTCTACCAATAGTCGCTGTAGTAAGCTTTTAAGTCTATGGAGACTTTCACAGAATAGGTGTTTGCCCACCTTTTGCGTTAAGGATTGCAGCGTTTAGCCCGCAACTTATTTGAGTTCGATTGGACTAGCTTGTGGTGTGTAAATGGTTTTGCTGTAAGAAGGGGGTGTGGTGGTATGGGCGAGGACTAGTAGCGGAAAGCCTGACCTGAATTCGCTGTAACGCTAGTGAAGAGAAATTCAGGAAACGTCCAAAAATAAATAATTTAAACTAGTAAACAGTTAAGTAAATGCAATACCTCTACTTTACATAGTGCGAACTATTAATTTAAAAACACAAGAGTTCTATTTATCATGAATTGAATGATTTCAGATGCTTTTACATGAATCTTAAATTTACTTAACGTATTTCCTTTTCTATGCCCCAAATTTTCACTTCTTTTGCAAATCGGAAAACATATTTTCTGGATACAAACAACTAATAATAAATGATACTTTAACTAAGAGGTATGACAAAGTATGTAGAATTAAATGTTAGATCGGAGATCGGAGATTTAGAAGGTGTAATCCTTCATACTCCTGGCTCGGAAGTTGAAAATATGACTCCCGAAAATGCTGAAAGAGCTCTTTACAGTGATATTTTAAACCTTTCGGTTGCAAGGGATGAATACAAACAACTAAGTAGTGTTTTATCAGAAATTTCCGAAACTTATCAGGTAAAAGATTTGCTGTCCAATGTTCTTACAAACGATAAAGCCAAAGAGGAAATTATCGATAAGGTTTGTGAAATGGAACCTCAAATTAGTGTGAAAGGAAATACTTATTGCATTAAAGATCTCCTATTGGAACAGAATCCTATGGATCTTGCATCATTATTAATTGAAGGTGTTCCTTTAAAAAGAGATAACCTAACAAAATTTATGAGTAAGGAACGCTATGCAATGCGTCCTTTGCACAACTTCTTTTTCACCAGAGATGCGTCAATATCGGTTCTCGATGAAGTTCTGATTGGCAAAATGGCTAGTTCTGTTCGTGATCGAGAATCTCTGATTATGCAGGCGATTTTTGATTACACTCCGGAATTTAAAACCACAACAGTTAATCCGATAGATAATCCAGCGATGGATCCGAATTGCATGATTGAAGGTGGTGACGTATTAATTGCCCGTGATGACATCATGATTATTGGTAATGGAACTCGTACTTCAACGCAAGGTATTGACTTTATTTTGGCTCAATTGCTTTGTCAGAAAGAAAAGAAAACACGCCATTTATTAGTACAAGAGCTACCTGGTCATCCAGAATCTTTCATTCATTTGGATATGGTATTTACTCTTTTAGATGTTGATAAATGTATGGTGTATGAACCATTAATTATTCGCCCGAACAAATACCAAACTGTACATATTACGATTGAAAACGGAAAAGTAATTTCGATTAAACACGAAAACAACCTTCTTCAAGCCTTGAAAAAACTTGGCATGGATTTAAAACCAATTTATTGTGGTGGAAATGGAGATCCTTGGAATCAGGAAAGAGAACAATGGCATAGTGGTGCCAACTTTTTTGCTGTAGGTCCTGGAAAAGTTGTTGGCTATGGACGAAATATTTATACCATGGAGGAAATGAACAAAAATGGATTCGAAATTATTCGTGCCAAGGATGTTATTCGTCATAAAGTAGAACTTTCCGATTACGATAAATATGTAATTACCCTGGAAGGATCGGAATTACCACGTGGTGGTGGTGGTGCACGTTGCATGACTATGCCTGTTCGCCGTAAATCTGTTAATTGGTAAAACAATGGATGCTTAGATATGAGATACATTATACTATCGCATTTGTTTTTTACCCCTAATCCCCTAAAGGGGACTTTTCGCTGCTTATAACCTGTTAATAGATCAGTTAGATTTAACGAACTGATGACCTGTGTTATATCAAATTTAATGATTGAAATTGGTATTACTTACAAAGTAATAATTGGGGTTGGGGGTGAGGAGCACAACTATAAAACATTCCTATTACTTGCCATCAAAATAAGCTTGGTAATTATTCAAACAAAATAGATGAAAGGAATCTCAAAAGGATTCCTTTTTTTATATTTTTGTAGCCAATTCGAATATTGACCTGATACATTCTGAAAAAGTGATGAGAAAACTTAAGAACAGTGAACTAAACCGTAAAAGTATTGATGAGTTTAAAGAGTCTGAAAAGACTCCTATCATTATTGTATTGGATAATGTAAGAAGCTTAAACAATATTGGTTCTGTTTTTCGTACATCGGATGCACTTTTAGTTGAAGCTGTTTATCTTTGCGGAATTACTGCAACTCCCCCTCACCGCGAATTACACAAAACAGCATTAGGAGCTGAAGATTCTGTTTATTGGGAATATTTTGAGAAAACTGAAGATGCTGCAGAGAAATTAAGAAATAATGGTTTTGAAGTTTACTCGGTTGAACAAGCTGAAAACAGTACATCTTTGGAAGATTTCGAGGTAGATTCTGTAAAAAAATATGCCTTGGTTTTTGGAAACGAAGTAAAAGGCGTTCAACAGAGTATTGTAAGCCTTTCTGATGGCTGTATAGAAATACCTCAGTTTGGAACAAAACACTCTTTTAATGTATCGGTAAGTTGTGGAATTGTTCTTTGGGATCTTTTCTCTAAACTAAACTATCAAAAAAAGTAAGATTAATCTTGTAGGTTGAATTCTAAAGTGACTACTGAGCCGGGAAATTCTTTATCATATAATTTTGAGAATGTTCGATGTTTCACCTGTTTCCAAACACCATCGCCCGACATGATTTGAATTCGACCTTGATTTTGTTTTACGAACTGACGAATGGTATACAATCCAATTCCTTTATGAGTATCTTCAAGTGTTGTATGTCCTTCTTCAACGGCCCATTCGATAGCTCCAACGCCATTCAACCTTTTGTTCAGGGTTTTATTTACCAATAAATTAAATGGTCTCCCTTGACTTACTGTGCTGATAATAAGCTTTTTATTATATACCGAATAGTAATGTGCAATAAAAACTTCTTTGCAGTTACTATGAGCAAAAGCATTTCGATAAACTTCGGCAACACATAACTGCACTGCCATTTTTAATTGCTGATTTAACTTTACTTCAGGACGCTCAGGAAAAATTCTTTTTTCTAAATAATCCGACAAAGCTTCTTCATCGGCTGATGCAAATTGTTGGCATTTCACAAAACTCTTCCACAAATATTTACGTGCAGAGCCATTAATCAGTTTCTTAGAATTGAATAAATTCAGAATGGGTTCTGGTATATTCACAAGCCTGATTTTATTTTTCCTCCGCTCTATACCCGCAATAACACTTCCCAAAATGGCAAACAAATTGGATTCAATCACCTTTGTGTTTGCAAAGTTCAGAACAATATGTTCCTCAAAGCAATTCTTTGTTTGGTGATGCATTTCTGAAAAGAAAATATATCCTTGAAAATTGTTTAATACCTTATATGGGAATTCTATTTCCATTCTACAATTTGTTTAATTATTTAATCCTCCACCTCTTATACCATTTACAAAAGAGTTTGGGCTATTTATAGTCCAAGAATTATTGAGGTGTAATGCCGATATATAATTTGTCAGCCATTAGAAATGAAGCGCACAAATGGCTCATACAAATTAATAATCGGTATTATACCATTTTACAGACAAATTTACTCACAGGTATAATGCCGATAGATATTTAAAACTCAGTGATAAACGAAGTGAAATTAATGAGTAATTTTAAATACTAATCGGTATTAAGGAAAGACGAAGTTAAAAATTCTCATGAATAAATTCCTTCTATGAATAAAAAAAGCGACCCATAAATGGGTCGCTTTTCAATATTTTTTTATGAATAACGAATTACTCAACGATAGCTTTGAATTTAGCATCTTCGAAAACTTTAGCAAATTCCATATCTGTTTTTGCAGTAGCTTTTAAAGAAGCATCTTTAGCAACAGCTGTTTCAAGATTTGTAAAAACAAGATTGTTATTATCAGTTCTTGCACCAACAACAGCTTTCAAATAATAAACCATTGCAGCATCGCCAGTGTTCGCATTTAGCTTATCTAAAGCAACATTGTATTTTCCAACAAGAATATTAGCCAATGCAGCATTAGCAGCAGTACACTCACCAAATTGTTTAACAGCAGTATCATATTGTGCTTTTTTAACAGCAACAATACCTAAATTGTAATTCACTTCGTTTCCTGCACCTGTTGCAGCTCCGAAAAGAACTTCAGCTTCGCTTACATTACCGTTAACTAACTCAACAGCTCCTAAATTGTTTTTCACAACTGGGTTGTTAGAAGATAGTTGATCAGCTTTATCGAAGTTAGATTTAGCTTCAGATACTTTATTCATTCCGAATAAGATCATACCAGCGTCATTAAAACCTCTCCAATCTTTAGAGAATTGCTTCTTTGCAGTCTCATAAACAGCTAATTTTTCAGCTGCAGATTCTACCAAAGTAGCTGCAAATAATAATTCTTCAACATTTAATTCAGAAGGATTACTCAAAACAAGAGATTTCAATTCAGCATCAGTTTTTCCAATTAAATCAACGTTAACAGTGAATTTAGCTCTTCTTAATTTAGGAAGAACTTCTGTTTTCACTTCGTCAAAAGCGGCAGAAATATTTCTGATTTCTTTTTCACGTACTTCAGGATCTGAATACATAGAAAGTACACGCAAAATCAACTCTTTATCTTGAATGTTTGAAGCTTTCATTAATTCTTGGAATCCAGCCCAATCTTCAGGAGTAACTTTACTTTTAAAGAATTCGTCAGCAGCATATTCGCCCATTTTTGCTTTCTTCATTTCCTTCTTGATGTACTTAGAAGAAGAACCTTCACGCTTAGCAGCTAGTTTTTCATTCCAATCTTGTTTTCCATCAGGAGATGCATAAGCAGAAACTTCAACACCTTTATACTCTTTATTCTCATCCATCTTAGCAGCATCTAAATATGCTTTAAGAGCAGCAACATCTTCGCCTTTCATTTCTGACCAACGAACTTTAGAGCTGTTAATTAAATAATGAAGATCTGCCTCTTTACTTTCAGGAATAATTCTTTGGAAAGCATCTTTTCCAACAATGTTACGTGGAGCATTCTGCACCAAAGTAGCAGTAGCAATAACTCCATCAGCAACTTTATAAGGTTCAAATTCTTGAGATTTTTCACCTTTACTTCCAACCATTCTTACTTCAAGGTCAGAAATTCTCATCGCTTGCTCATAAGGAATTTTTCCTGTGTAAGTGATTGTTTTACCTGTTGCGTAAGGAACTACAGTATTGTTTCCTTGAACTTTTTCACCTTGTAAAGTTTTTGATGGAAAAGCTTTCTCTCCAGATTCAAATTTTAAAACAGGAGTTGCAACTAAAACAACATTCTTGTTGAAATACTTTGCAGGAATATTAACAGTGATTTTTACATCAACCATATCTGCATGAGCTTCCAAAACTTCAGGAGTCACTTGATACTTGATGTTACTCGCTTCTTTCTTCATTTTGCTTAATCCGGCACAGCTTGAAAGAACTGCAACTGATAATAGCAAAGAAGCTAGGGAAATAACCTTTGATCTTTTCATAACAACTACTTAATTATTTTAACTTTAAACATTATAATCTAGTTCAAAACAAATTTAAGAAAATTTTAGGCAAATTAAATCGATTCGATAATTTTATTTGATTTATCAAGACTTCAGAGAATAATTCTAGTTACTCCCTTTTTACATTCACAGTCAAAAACAGCCTTTGAAACTTTACTAAAATCATCTGGATTATTAACGAAATCAATATTGTTTATATCTATAATAAGGAAACTAAGCTCTTGTTGGTGCTTAAAAAACTCGAAATAGCTATCCTGTATTTTATGTAAATAATCTGCTGTAATTTCTTGTTCATAATCTCTCCCCCTTCTTTTTATGTTGCTTAATAGCTTATCTACATTAGAATGCAAATAGACATATAAATCTGGTTTGGGTAAGGAGTTATAAATAATATGGAAAAACTGACGATACAGATTATACTCATCATCCTTAAGCGTTTGCTTCGAAAAAATCAATGATTTCATAAAGTAATAATCTGCAATGGTAAATGATTTAAACAAATCTCTTTCGCTTAATTCTTTTTTTAATTGATTGTATCGATCAGCTAGAAATGACATCTCAAGAGGAAATGAATATTTTTCCTGGTCTTCATAAAATTTAGGCAAAAAAGGATTATTCGCAAACTGTTCCAAAATTAGCTTTGCGTTATATTCTTCAGCAATTTTATGAGAGAGTGAGGTTTTTCCTGCACCAATATTTCCTTCTATTACGATAAATTTATAATCCATTAATTGCGAGTTACAGTTTTGGAGACATAAAAATAGAAAATGAGGAGCAAATATCAGGCTTTTTTAAAAAAAAGGAGGAGCCATTGCCAATAAAATAGTAACAATAGCTCCTTACTGTATGAATTAAATAAATTTCCTCACATATATTGGTAATTCAACAACTACGATCTGCATTCCTTTTATACCGATTGGATAAATTAGTGGGCTATAATTCGCTCTGCTCATCATCGCTTCCTATTTATTCCATCGGCATTATACCTTAATTATTTCATTCGTAATGGCTTACTAATTATTACAAATGGTATTACATCCTAAATCTGTTTTCCATTACGAATACAAGCCTTATCTTTTCTACTACCCAAAATATTCCCTACAAACATCCCAATTCCTGAAGTTAAAAAAAAGACTGAAGAATTGAAAGCATAAAATATTCCGTAAGACAGCAAAAGTCCAAAGGCGGCACCAACCAACGTGTATATTGCAGAATAAGTATAAGTAAAATGGTGAGCTTGATATATTTTATGCTGATCTTTCAGATGTTTAATCAGCTTCTCAACGCGCTTTTCGTATTCACTTCTGTTTACACCCGATTTATTTATTAATCGATCCAAATCACCAACAATACTCTCTAATTCCTTTTTAGCATATCTACAATCCAAACAAATTTCCTGCTTGCTCAATAGTTTCGCTATTCTCTTTAATTTTTCAATTTGATAAAAACGATAATCACGAATTGATATATAAAGTTCAATTTGTTCATCTATCTCTTTTGAAATATCATCAACCCAATTCTCTTCCATAAAGCATATTCTATTTTATACCGATTAGTATTTAAAATTACACATTAATTTCACTTCGCTTATCACTGATTTTTAAATATCTATCGGCATTATACCTATGAGTAAATTTGTCTGTAAAATGGTATTGGAAACTTTAAAATTAGTCAATCATTCGAAAGCAAAAAAAAATCCCGGAATAAATCCGGGATTTCAAAGTATCTATCTGAATTACTATTTTACGTCTTTCTCAGGTTTTGGTAATAAAGCTTTTCTAGAAAGTTTTAATTTACCAGATTTAGCGTCAACTTCGATAAGTTTCACTTCAATAATCTGACCTTCTTTCAAAACTTCATCAACAGTATTTAATCTTCGGTGTTCTATTTCTGAAATATGAAGCAATCCATCTTTTCCAGGAAGAACTTCAACAAAAGCACCAAAAGCAACTATTGATTTTACTTTTCCTTTGTAGATTTCTCCAACTTCAGGAATTGCAACAATACCCTTAATACGAGCCAAAGCCGCATCAATTGCTTCTTTGTTATTTGCAGAGATATCAACAACACCTTTATTGTCAATTTCCTCGATAACAAGTACAGCACCTGTAACTTCTTGAATCTCTTGAATAATTTTTCCGCCTGGTCCGATTACTGCACCAATCATATCTTTTGGAATTTCAATTGATACAATACGTGGAGCATGAGGTTTCAAATCTTCTCTTGGGGCTGAAATAGTTTCTTCCAATTTACCCAAAATATGAAGGCGACCTTCTCTTGCCTGATCCAAAGCCTGAGCTAATACTTCATAAGGAAGACCGTCAACTTTAATATCCATTTGAGTAGCAGTAATACCATCTTTAGTACCTGTTACTTTAAAATCCATATCACCTAAATGATCTTCATCTCCTAAAATATCAGATAATACAGCATATTTCTCAGCCCCTTTGGTTGAGATCAATCCCATTGCAATACCCGTTACCGGATTTTTAATCTTAATACCTGCATCCATCAATGCCAATGTTCCTGCACATACAGTAGCCATTGAAGAAGAACCATTAGATTCCAGGATATCTGAAACAACACGAATAGCATATGGAGAATCAGTAGGAATCATTCCTCTTAACGCTCTAAAAGCCAAGTTACCGTGACCAACTTCTCTTCGGCTAATACCACGGTTTGGACGGGCATCCCCAGTTGAGAATGAAGGGAAATTATAATGAAGAACAAATTTCTCTTTTCCTCTGTACAATACATCATCCACCAATTTCTCATCCAACTTAGTACCTAAGGTAACTGAAGTTAAAGATTGAGTTTCACCTCTGGTAAATACAGCAGAACCGTGAGCTCCCGGTAAATAATCAATTTCAGACCAAATTGGACGAATTTCGTCAGTCTTACGACCATCTAAACGTACACGATCTTCTAAAACCATTTCTCTGACAGCATCTTTTTCTACATCGTGATAGTAACGGCCAATCAAAGATTTGTTAATATCTGAAGCCTCTTTACCTTCGGAGTATTCAGCAACAAATTCTTCTTTTATAGCGGCAAATGAAGCAGAACGTTCATGCTTATTTGGGTTTTGCAATCTTGCCGCTGCTAATACTTTAGCATATGTTTTATCCACGATTAACTGACGAAGTTCTTCATCATTAGTTTCGTGACAATATTCTCTTTTTACAGTTTTACCTGTTAGTTCAGCCAATTCAATTTGAACCTGACATTGAACTTTAATAGCTTCATGACCAAATTTGATAGCTTCTAACATTTCAGCTTCAGAAATTTCAGCCATTTCACCTTCAACCATCATGATGTTATCCATGGTAGCAGCAATAATCATATCAAGATCAGCAGTTGCTAATTCTTCACGACCAGGATTAATCATCATTTTACCATCGATTCGGGCCACACGAACTTCAGAAATTGGTTCTGCAAACGGCACATCAGAAACAGCAAGTGCTGCAGAAGCAGCTAATCCGGCAAGTGCATCAGGCATATCATTTGCATCAACCGAAATAAGGTGAATTGTTACAAAAGTTTCTGCGTGGTAATCAGCTGGAAATAGTGGACGTAGAGCACGATCCACAAGACGGCAAACAAGAATTTCATAATCAGAAGGTCGACCTTCACGTTTCATGAAACCTCCGGGAAATCTACCTAAAGCACTATATTTCTCTTTATATTCTACCGATAAAGGCATAAAATCGACATCAGCTTTTGCATCTTTTGCAGATACAACTGTAGCCAACAACATGGTCTTACCCATTTTAACTACTACAGCTCCATCAGCTTGTTTTGCTAATTTCCCTGTTTCAATTGTAATGGACCTTCCATCACCTAATTCAATTATTTTTTCGATCACTTTCATCTTTGTGTAGTTTGTTACAAACTCTTTTTTGGATAAGCAACAAGATGTCGCTATATATATAAAAAGCAATCCCGAATAATCGGGATTGCTTCAATATGATATTATTTACGAATATTTAAAGCCTTAATAATAGCTCTGTATCTTTCAATATCTTTTGCTTTTAAGTAATCAAGAAAATTTCTTCTTTTACCTACTAGCAATTGCAGTGCACGTTGGGTACTGTAATCTTTTCTATTTTCCTTTAGGTGGTCTGTTAAGTGACCAATACGGTAAGAAAACAAAGCGATCTGAGCTTCTGCAGTCCCAGTATCTTTGTTAGACTTCCCGTACTTCTCGAAAAGCTCTTGCTTTTTCTCTGCTGATAAATACATAATCTTTTTTTNWAAATTTAAACTTATATAATTGATTGCTCAATACAATCAGTTCGCAAAATTAAGCAATATTTTCTATATCACAATACAAACACAAAAAAACATCACCCCTAAATTTTGAATTCCAGGTATTAAGCAGGTGTATGTCTATTTTTTCGGGGGATTCCCTCCTAAGGTCGGTCGGGCTTTCCGTTCCTACCGATAGCTATCGGTATCCTCACTCCTGCAAATTTATAATCCTACAGGTTTCAAGTCTTAGAATCTCCACTCCCTATTGCAACACAATTCATATCGCTGCGCCCCGATGGCTATCCGGGGCCTAACCCGGCCACATTTGATCTTTGGTCTCCCCACTTGGTTCAGGTCACCAGTAATCAGTAACCAATAAAGATACCCAGTATTATTTCTGATAAACTTTCCTATCCTTTATAAACTTATAGTGATGCCAGAAGTCGAACATGATAATTGGTTCAACCTGTGATACCAAATGGACTTTAGGCTTGGCTATAAAGCTAAATGGTATAATGCCGATGTATGTTGAGTTGAGGCGTAGATGAGCTTGCGAATWTATGGTTCAAACGAAACAACAATCGGTATGAGAGTGCAAAGCTCCTGAC
>JAESUW010000093.1 GCA_016760525.1 Labilibaculum sp. | reverse complement strand
CTCTCAACGTAAAGTTATTTCCAATTTTTTTCTTGAGCTAGAAAAGGGCTCCGAAAAAATCAGAATAACTTTACTTACACACTTTATGGGATACTACTTTCTGATTGGATAAGTGCTACGGTACTCTGTACCTTCCTTCCTTCCTTCCTTCCTTCCTTCCTTCCTTCCATTTATCTTAGGTTTTTTTTACAAATACCCCGATGCTCTGCACCTCGCCACCTACGGGGCTTTGTTTAGGGACTTACTGTTTTCTACCACAATATCGCTCCGTAACGGAGCTTAATAAAATCCCAGAGGGATGGTCGTATGGTAGAAATCAGTTCATTGCAATAAGATTAGTACCATAGGTACGACAGATAATTAAATGTGACGTAATTTAATCGGATAACAATGATAAAGCAATAGATCGTCAGATAATTGTCGAAAGGTCAAGACAATCGAATAAGTGCTGCGGTACTCTGTACCTTCCTTTCTTCTACCTTAGGGTTTTTACCAATACCCCGGTGCTCTGCACCTAAACTTTTAAATTTTATGCTTATGGGAACGTATGAAATTGCTAAGTTAGATTTAATCTAAATAAATTGCTTTTGGTTCCATTAATTGGTATTTTCTACTAACATACATTTATTCATTGTTACTGATCTCATTGTTTTATTTAAAAAGTATAGATATGAGGTTTATTACTTACAATACGAAAAATTTTAGAAAGATTGAATATTTGCGATATCTCTCGGAAGATGTTAAAAACGAAATTGCAATAGTTTCTAAGGTGATTCCTTTTAAAACAAATAATTATGTTGTGGATTATTTGATAGATTGGGACAATTACCAGGATGACCCTATCTATATCCTTAATTTTCCAAACAGACACATGCTGAGAGAAGAGCAGTATGAGATGGTGAGACGGGGAGTGGAGCAAAAATTAGCTGAGAAGGATCTCTACAAAATCATCAATGAAATTAGAATGGGGCTAAATCCGCATCCTGCTCAGCAAATTACAAATATTCCAAAACTAAATGGTGAGAATTTAAAAGGTTTACAGCATAAGTATCAGGATATTGTATTGTTTTTTCCTACCCAAGGACAATCGTGCCATGCCCATTGTACATTTTGTTTTAGGTGGCCACAATTTACCAAAGAGCTTGATTTACAATTTTCCATGCGTGAGATCGATAAGGTAATCGCCTACATTCGTGAGCATGAATACATACATGAGATTTTATTCACTGGTGGCGACCCAATGATTATGAGCCCTGTAACACTCAATCGATACATTAGTGAAATTCTTGATGCAGAACTTGATAATTTGGAGGTAATTCGATTTGGAACAAAGGCTTTAAGCTATTGGCCATTCACATTTCTACCCGCATTTAATGAAGAGGCAGAGCAGATGTTGAGTATGTTTAAGCGAATTGTTGATCGAGGAATACATCTTTCTATTATGGCACATTTTAATCATTATGTCGAGCTCGATAATGAAATTGTTCAGGAGGCCATAAGTAATATCAGATTAACAGGAGCGCAAATCAGAACGCAGTCTCCAATATTAAAACACATCAACAACAGTAGTGAGGTTTGGGCTAGAATGTGGAACGATCAGGTCAATCTTGGATTGGTTCCCTATTATATGTTTGTAGAGAGAGAAACAGGGCCTTTCGAATACTTCCAAATTACATTACAGGAGGCTTATCAAATCTATACTGATGCAATTCGAAGTACAGGCAGTTTGGCTAAAACACTTACCGGCCCAGTTATGTCAGCATCAAACGGCAAAGTTCAAGTCATGGGAATTGTTGAGAATCCACTCGATGGGAACAAGTATTTTATGATGCAATACGTTCGTCATCGGGATTATAAGCAGACCTATAAGCCATTTTTTATGCAATATGATGAAAATGCGACTTGGGTAGATCAATTGAACCAAATGAGGGTGAATCGTTAATAACAATAGTCCGTTAGATTAGAGTAATTAGTAACTAGTCTTATTTACATTGCGCTTATTGTTAGTGGTTTATTCCGAATTATACTACTGTTGTAATCATGTGATAATCAATATGAAACAAAAACTTAACGAACCATTGTAATAATGGAAGATATTCTTTACATCATATACGGAAGCAGAACTGGTAATTCACGTTCTATTGCAGAACTTGCAGAAAGATATGCAAATCAAGTTGGTTTAAAAACAAGCCTGCTTGAGATGAAGAACATGAAGTTTGAACTTTTATATCAAATTCGAAATTTGCTTTTAATTGTGAGTACTCATGGCGAAGGCGATCCTCCTGCGGTAGCCATGGAATGCTATCAATATTTACATGATAAGGAAAGAGAACGCTTAAGCGGATTGAATTTTAGTGTTTTGGCACTTGGTGATAGTAGTTACAAAGACTATTGCAAAACAGGTAAAGATTTTGAAAATCGCTTGCTGCAATTGGGTGCTGAAAATCGCCTTTCATTAGAAGAATGTGATGTGGATTTTGAAGAGCTTGCAAGTTTATGGATTAAGAAGGCTGTGAAAGAATATTATCAGTTAATTAGAACCGGTGAGCAGTTCCCTAAAATTGATTTTTCATTTGATTTTTATGTTGATGCTCTTAATGCAAAAGGAGCGTTTCAGGTAAGGATAAAAGAGAAGAGAAATCTTTGTGGTGATCATTCTACAAAGAAAACGCTGCACCTGGTCTTTTCGCTCGAAGGAGCCAATAGACAATACTTACCTGGTGATTCGATTGCTGTTCAGTGTCCTAATTCTCGTTTTTTAGTTGACCGGCTTTTACGGAAACTAAAATTTGATGGAACTCACGTAATTCATAACAATGGAAGTATTGAACTACTCAAAGAATCATTAATTAAACATTATGAAATTAGTTTGCTTACTCCTGTTGTTTTAAAAAAATATGCTCATGCTATCAATAATAAAGAATTGAACAGAATTATTTTAAATCCTAAAAAGATAGAGGCGTATTGTTTACATCATGATGTATTGGATCTGGTGAGTGATTTTCCCGTTGTGATTCAACCCGAAACTTTTTTAACAGTACTTCGGAAATTGAAACCAAGATTGTATTCGGTGGCATCCAGTTGCAAGGCTTATCCCAATGAGATTCACATAACCTTGGGGCTTATGGAATACAAATTAAAAGATAGAGTTCACATTGGTATTACTTCCTCGTTTTTGTCTGATAGGGTAGATGTTGGAGAAATGATTTCGGTATACATTGAAAACAATGATAGCTTTCGCTTGCCGGTAAATACAGATCTTCCTATTATTATGATTGGGTGTGGAACAGGAATAGCAGCTTATCGGTCCTTTTTACAGGAGAGGGCAGCTACAAAATCAAAAGGAGACAATTGGTTAATTTTTGGTGAACGAAATTCTAAAACGGATTTTCTTTATAAAGATGAACTACATGGATATTTGGAAACGGGGCTTTTAACAAGATTGGAAACTGCTTTTTCCCGCGACCAAGCAGAAAAGATTTATGTGCAGGATATTATATTGAATCAGTCTGAAGAGATTTACAATTGGATTGAGCGCAGATGTGCAACAGTATATATTTGTGGAAATAAACGTAGCATGGCTGTTAGTGTACGAAAAGCCTTACTAAAGGTAATCGCTAAGGAAGGAAAATTATCAAAAGAAGAAGTGATAAATTACGTTTCCAAACTAAAGTCAGAAAAGCGATGGCAGGAGGATGTGTATTAGAATTTAAAAAGAGATGAGAAATAAATTTACCATCTCTTTTTGAATATGAATTTAAGCCATTTGTTATTTTTTATCGTAAGCATACCAATAAGCCGTACCTACAAATAAAGCACCGCCAACAATATTGCCTAAAGTAGAAGGAATTAGGTTTTTTACAATAAAATCGATCCAAGTGATATCTGCGCCATGAAAAATTGCCACAGGAATAAAAAACATATTGGCTACACAGTGTTCAAAGCCCATAGCAACAAAAGCCATTACCGGAAACCAAATTCCAAGAATTTTACCCGTGATATCTTTGGCGGCATAGGCCAACCACATGGCTAATGCTACCATCCAGTTACAGGCAATTCCTTTTAAGAATGTTTTGTAGAAAGGTGCAGATGTTTTTGCAATTGCAATGTTAATGGCTGAATCTATCGAAGGAGAATTCACCAAAACATCAGTTAAATAAACCAGAAAGTAGGCAACAATAATAGATCCAATAAAGTTTCCAACATAAACGATTCCCCAGTTCTTTAGCGGTACTTTAAACGACATGCGCTTGGATAATACCGAAGGTACAAAGTAAGCTGTATTTCCGGTAAATAGTTCTGCTCCTGCAACAGCGCAAAGTATTAGCCCAAGAGGGAATACCGCACCAAAAAAGAATTTTTGCAAGCCGGGATTTGTTACTGCCAGTCCGGGCATTGCACCACCTACAATTAAGGCAAGTAAACTTCCCATGGCAATATAACCACCTGCTAATAGAGCCAAAACAAATACTTTATTGGCTGGTGTGTTTTGTTTTGCTTCCGCAGTATGGTTAACAACCTGAACAGTTTCCGCAGGAGAATTGAAGGCCAATTGCTCTTTGACGATTGGTTTGTGGTTTAATACCTCAATTACATCTGTCGTTTCTTGAAATGACATATTTATTCAATTAATAATGAATAATTAGCAATTAAAAAATTGGATTCAAATCTTAATTCCTAATTATTAATTCGTAATTCTTAATTAATTATTACTTCTTTAAAATACTGAAGGAAGATATCCTTTGCAGTCTGTAGTTGTTCCAAAGTGTTTTCGGGAACATCATGCAGCTTGTATTCCATGTTCAAGTGTTCGTATTTGTGAACTCCCAGTTTGTGATAGGGTTGTATTTCCAGTTTCTCGATATTGCCGTATTCCTGAAAATGTCTTCCCATTTTGTGTAAATACTCCGGTTGATCGGAGTAGCCGGGAACCAATACATAACGCATCCAGATGTTCACATTCTTTTCACGAAGGTATTTTGCAAATTTTAGTGTTGTATCGTTGCGTTTCCCTGTAATTTTCTGGTGCCAATCGGGGTCGATGTGCTTGATATCTAGAAGTACCAAATCAGTATATTGCAACAACTCTTTTACATCATCAGTAAGAACATTTCCATTGCTGTCGATACAGGTGTTAAAATCTTCCTCTTTCAATTGTTTGAAGAGTTTTTTTAATTCAGCAGCTTGCCAAAGTGGTTCGCCACCCGAAATAGTTACTCCACCAATTTTTCCAAAGAATGGTCGCTGATTGCGGGCTTTTCTCATGATTTCTTCAAGTGGAGTAGGTGTTCCTCCTTCAAAAGTAATGGTGTCAGGATTAGCGCAGTACAGACATTTAAAGGCGCATCCCTGAAGGAAAACGACCAATCGAATACCAGGACCATCGTAAGTTCCTAATGATTCAAAAGAGTGAACGTTTAACATGATTTGCTTGTTTAGGTATAGTGCGAATGCGGCATGATGCTGTTGCACATTAAAAAAAGAGCCCGGCCGCCTTCAAAGAAAGCGCCGGTACTCTTATTATATGATAGTTAAACGATCTTACATTTTCTCGAAAAAGCTACGGGAGATTACCTCCAATTGCTGTTCGCGGGTTAAACGTACGAAGTTTACTGCATAACCCGAAACACGGATAGTTAGCTGAGGATATTCTTCCGGATGCTCCATTGCATCTTCCAGCATCGCACGATCCAAAACATTTACGTTTAAGTGGTGAGCTCCTTTAATAAAGTAGGCATCCATCATGGTAACCAGGTTGTCCTGACGAATTTCAGCTGTTGCTCCCAACGACTTAGGAACAATCGAGAAAGTGTTGGAAATACCATCCAATGAATCTTCGTAGTTGATTTTAGCCACAGAGTTCAAAGAAGCAATAGCACCGTGAGAATCACGTCCGTGCATTGGGTTTGCTCCAGGAGCGAATGGAACACCAGCAGCTCTGCCATCAGGAGTTGCACCAGTTTTCAAACCATAAACAATGTTAGAAGTAATGGTTAGAATAGACATGGTTGGTTCAGCATTCTTGTAAGTATGCAATTCTTTCAATAAACCATTGAAAAGAGTAGGGATCTCAACAGCAAAACAGTCTACTGCATCATCATCATTTCCATAGTATGGGAAATCACCTTCAATTTTAAAATCGCAGGTTAAACCTTCTTTGTTACGAACAGCAGTTACTTTAGCATTCTTAATGGCAGATAATGAATCGGCAACAATGGAAAGACCGGCAATTCCGTAGGCCAGATTGACTGTAGGATTGGTATCAATAAGAGCCATTTGAGCTTTTTCGTAGTAATACTTATCGTGCATGTAGTGAATGATGTTCATGGAATCGCTGTAAACACGAGCCATTTCTTTCATTGCAATCATGTAGTTACTCATTACTTCCTCGTAGGTCAACTCGTCGCTTGTCATAGCTGGAATACCATTGATCAATTGAGTTCCTGTTTTCTCACATCGTCCGCCGTTTAATGCTAAAAGAAGAGTTTTAGCCAGGTTACAACGGGCACCAAAGAATTGAATTTGTTTTCCAATTTCTTGATATGATACACAACAAGCGATACCATAATCATCCGATTTACGGGTATCACACATTAATTGGTCGTTCTCGTACTGAATTGAAGAAGTATCGATAGAAATCTGAGCACAGAATTTTTTGAATCCTTCAGGCAAAGTTTCCGACCAAAGAACAGTCATGTTTGGCTCAGGAGAAGCTCCAAGAGTATATAACGTATTTAAGAAACGGAATGATGTCTTGGTTACTTTTGTTCTTCCATCAAGAGTGTTTCCACCAATTGATTCAGTAACCCAAGTTGGATCGCCTGCAAAAATCTCATCGTAAGCATTCATACGAAGGTGACGAACCATACGCAATTTCATTACGAATTGATCCAGCATTTCCTGAGCAAACTCCTCTGTAATTTCGCCGGCTTCCAAATCTCTGTTGATATAAGCATCAAGGAAAGTTGAAACGTTACCCAATGACATGGCAGCACCATCCTGCTCTTTTACAGCAGCAAGGTAACCCATGTAAACCCATTGAATTGCTTCTTGAGCTGTTTCAGCCGGACGATTCAATTCCAAACCGTATTTTTCACCTAAAGTTTTGATATCAGCCAAAGCTCTGATTTGCTCTGATACTTCTTCACGAAGGCGAATTAAATGATCAGTCATGGTTCCCAGCAAACCATTCAAATCTTCTTTTTTGGCTTTAATCAAGCGATCGATACCATAAAGTGCTACACGACGGTAATCACCAATAATACGACCACGTGCATAGTTGTCCGGCAATCCCGTAAGGAATCCCAATGAACGAAATTTACGAATTTCAGCTGTGTAAGAATCAAAAACACCATCGTTGTGTGTTTTTGCATAATTACGGAAGATGTCCTTTACACGATCAGATACTTCAAGACCTTGTTCTGTACATGCTTTCTCAACAACAGCAATACCACCATATGGTTTCATTGCTCTGCGAAGAAGTTCATCAGCTTGTAAACCAACAATTAACTCTAAAGATTTGTCGATATATCCTGCTCCGTGAGAAGCTATAGTCGATACTATTTCAGTGTCTATAGAGCGAACTCCATTATTTGCACGTTCTTCTTTAACTGCCTCTTTGCAGATATCCCAAAGCTTTTTTGTGCGTTCAGTAGCTCCTGCTAAAAATGAAGCATCTCCAGTGTAGGAGCTTAGGTTGTTACTAACGAAATCTCTAACGTTAATTGTCTTTTGCCATTCACCGGCTTTGAATTGAACTCTTTTCATTCTAATACTGATTTTTTTCAATGGTTGAATGGAACAATCATCTGTCTTGTATTTGTTTGAAAATCAAAAAAAAATACTTGACTTTTGGTGTTTGTTCACTTAAAATTTTGGTCACGGATGTCTCCTTGTGACAGCCTGTACTGATCAGTAAAAAAAGAAGACTAAAAACTCTTTTTTACTATACGGGTGCAAAGAAACTGCTTTCTATTTTCTCATACAATACCTATTTATGGTGAGTTGTTTGATGCAAACGATATTGTAGGTTCAAAAGATCTGGTATTGGATTACTTAGCTTACTTGAGAAAAACTGCTGAAAAACATGCTATTTAGATGCATTATACAGAAGTTGACTAAATTTTGGGGAAATTACTAAGGCTTATTAAGATTTGTAATCTTTTTCTTGCTGTGATTTACATCAATATTATTGATGCACTACCATTCCAAAAACAGAATAAAATTAAATCTGAAACCCAACCACGCGGAATGTGATGCTATTGTTAGATTGGTGTGCCGAATTAAGACGTGCTTAAATAAGCCTTGGTAATAAAGTGTGAATTATTTAAGCAAAAATAAAAGCCATTATTCTAAGTAAAAGAATAATGGCTTTATTGCTAATCTAAATTTGAATCACATTAATGTGATTTCTTCTGTTCAGTTAATTGTTTAGGATTGAATCGAATAATATCGTAAGATTGACGAAGATTTTCAGGCAAATGTATTTGTGATGTTGTGAAGTAAATATTTCCATCTTTATCTTCAGCAAATGAATCTGCCCAACGAATTCTCTTATCTTGAATAAGCTGAACAAGTTCTCCGTTGGTGTTGATTTTATTGATCGAATTGTTTTCCAAACCACCTAACCATAGGTTCCCTTTTTTATCAAACAGCATTCCATCAGTTGCCGGAATAGCCATCACTTTCTGTACTTTATCAACAATTTGCTTATTAGAAAGTTGCTCATTTAATAAGTTAGTAGTCGGAATTTTATACAAAGTATGTCCTGTTAGTGCTGTGTAATACAAATAATTCCGATCAGGACTAAGAGCAATACCATCAGAATGAACGCTGTTCTTCCAGTTTTGATTATCACAAATTAAATAATCAACTTCACTTTCAGTTGAAGGATGATGATCAAGTAATCGACGGGATTTTCCCGATTTCAAATCCAACACAATGATAGCTCCGTTTCCTGAATCAGTCAAGTAGGCAATTTCTTTGTTGGTATCAACTCTAACATCATTAAAGTACGAATTGGCAGTGAATACTCCTTTAGGGAATGTATATGCTTTCTCTTTTTGGTTACTTTTCGGGTTGAATTGATACAAAACAGGACCACTTTCCAAAACTCCTATGAATTGAGGATTCTTTGTGTCTAAAATCCATAGACGATCTTTATCATCAATCACAACAGATTGAACGGCAGTAAATGAATCTTGATTATCACTGTTGTTCCAATCAGCGTTTGGATATGCAATAGTTTTCCCATCTACAATTTCAGCAACACTTATTGGTACATTATCCGACCATTTGGGGTAATTCACAAAAACTCTTCCTTCATGACTTACTGCTATACCAGTCCATTGCCGATCAGAGGTGGCAATTACTTGAAGTTTGCTTTCTTTTACTTGTTTTGTATTTTGGCATGCACCAAATACAAATAGCAGAACAATTAGTACCGTTTGATTTATTTTTGCTGTCATATCTGAGTTTAAAGTTGATAATTAATACAAGTTAGTAAATCCTTACCTTTGCTAATAAAATTAGTTTGATATGGAAAATAACAAAAACGATTTTAAGATCATTAATTACGATGAAAAGGAATATGTTTGTTCACTTGCCTTTACTCTTCAATTGATAGGAGATAAATACAAGTCATTAATCTTGTTTCATTTAAAGGATGGCGAAATGCGCTCCGGAGAACTTCAAAAATCGATTCATGGGATTTCCAATCGTATGTTTACTTTTTCTATCAGAGCTTTGGAAAGAGATCAATTGGTAAAACGTAAGGTTTATCCGGAAGTTCCTCCAAAGGTAGTTTATGAATTAACCAATTCTGCAAAATCAATTATCCCCATCATTATGGAATTAGACAAATGGGGACAAAATTTTGCAAAAGAACATCACTTATATGCTCCTGGTGAATAATGCAATTCGTAGGAGTGAGAATAAATTTCAAAAACATTTCCAAATGGATCTTCTACATAACACATGCGGTAAGGTTTTTCTCCCGGATAATATTCTCTGATTGGCATGCGTTGTTTTCCGCCATGTTCAACAATTTTGGCAACCAATCCCTCTACATCAGGATCCTGAACCGAAAAGTGAAACAACCCGGTTTTGAACGGTTCAAATGTTGGTTTCTGCTCTTTACTTTCTTTAAATTCAAACAATTCAATTCCTATTCGATCTCCGGTTGAGAGGTGAGCAATGCGAAATGTTCCCCATCCCTTGCCAAACACATCAATACACATTTGACCAATTGCGGTTTCATTTTCCTCAACAACCTTGGTAGGAGGCATAATAATATAAAAACCCATCACTTCGGTGTAAAATTCAACTGCTTTATCCAAATCCGGAACTGTGATTCCAATATGGGAAAAAGTTCTTGGGTACTCTTTTTTTCCTTCTTTCATATCTCTCTTATTTGCTTCAGCATTGGTCGCGAAAAATAGACTGATGCTCATTACTAATATTATACCAACTTTCATATTTACGCTTTGAAATGGAGTACAATTTTAGTTTGATTTAATGAAGAAAACAATATCTTACATGAATGATTCTCGGTTACATGAATGTGTTAATTGTTGATTGACAGCTCGTTTGAGTGTTGTTAAAGATTTGTTAAAGTTCATCTGGAATTAAACAGAAAAAAACTGCCAATTATTAGAATTGGCAGTTTATATATCAAAGGCTTATGCCAGGACCTTGAATTATCGAATAAAGTTGGTGTATATTTTCTTCTCTTGCACCGGAGCTTCTACCTTATCTTTTCCCTGAGCAATTAATTGCAGTAAGTAAGCCATATTTTTCCCTAAAACTCTCATGACTTGAACGCCTTCTTCATCCTGTAAAGCTTGACCGGGGGTGGTTCCATGAATTACATTCCAATAGTTTGAGGTCGGAATCAACATTTCAGAATAAGTAAGATAATTATTCAATTCGTTAAAGGTTGGTAATCCTCCCGAGCGACGAACTGCCACAACCGAAGCACCAACTTTGTGGCGATACAAGTTCCCATTTGCACCACTAACATAAAATGCCCGGTCTAAAAAGGACTTCATATTTGCTCCTAATGATGCAAAATGAACAGGTGAGCCAAGCAAAATGCCATCAGCCTCTTTCATTTTCTGAATCCAAATGTTTACATCATCWCCTTTTATYACACACTTTTCATCTTTATTTTTAGCGCATTGACCGCAGGCGGTACARCCTTTTACTCCTTTGTTTCCAAYATGYACGATCTCTGTTTCAATACCTTGCAKTTCCAAYTGCTCTGTTACTAATTTAAGGGCATGGTAAGTGTTTCCTTCTTTTTTCGGACTTCCATTAAATGCGACTACTTTCATTTTTTGAGTTTTATTGTTTTTATGATTTCAGATTCGTGGAGAATTGATTTATTCACGCCAATTGAAAGTGTAAAACTAAGTAGGAACAGAATACAATTGTATTAATAAAATGTTAATAGAATTAATCTATTGTAGGAATATGATTTAAACAACATGATTCTTATTTATTCAAACTTTACGTGATTCACTTTTAACCCTTCCGATTGAATTCCTCTGGCATATTTTATTGCAGATTTACCGAATAGCATTACATATCCAATAGTCTGATCTTTTGGGATACCAATTTAGTTCACGTAAGTCAGTATCTATATCATCAATGGCCCATTTTATCATTCCATTCCAAAGAGTACCAATTCCGTGTGAGTTGGCAATTAATTCGAAGTAGTACATTGAAATTAATGAAGAATACTCGTTTTTAGTAATGTATGCGAATCAAGAGTTGAAAATATA
>JAESUW010000172.1 GCA_016760525.1 Labilibaculum sp. | reverse complement strand
TATATGCGATACTTTATTTTTATTGTAAGTTTGATGAGCAATGTGCTGATGTAGTGGATTGTTAAATAATAATTTTAATAGTAACACTAAATTTTATAATAGTTATTGTTGATCTATGGTGTTAAGTACAATTGAAAAACTAATCTCATTAATATAATTTATGTTTGAAGATAAACTAAAAGAATGTAGTACAGATTCAGAAAAAAGAGTTGCTCAATTCTTCAATAACATAGGGCTCGAATGTGCTGATTTGAATTTAAAAATAGACGATGAAGATGGAGGTTGTTTAGGGGAAATTGATGGCGTTTTTGTAGATAGAGAAAATGAAATAATTATAATTTATGATGATAGCACACAATCTACAAATGTAAACACTAAGATTACGAAATGGTTTACGAAATGGAAAGATAAAGATAATGAGGCTAAAATTTTTGATAAACTTAATATTCCCTATTTCCCAATTCACATTATTTACATTGATCAATCTAAAAAAAGAGATAAATCAAATGAAACCCCAATAAAATACTTATTAGACTCTCGTACGACAATTTTATATAAAGATGATTTCGATTACTTTGAAGAATTAACGGACAAAATAGGTGTTTGGGCGAAGAATGACCTATATAACTTTATCGAAATAACTCCTCCTTTAAATAGATTAGAGTTGGAAGTACAGCAAATTTATATAGGAAATTATCCAGCATATGTATTTGCCGATAGACCTGACAGAATATTAAAATATAGTTATGTATCTAGAAGAAGAGATAATGATGTAGGTTATCAAAGAATGGTCGATTATAAAAGAGTTAAGGAAATGTCTGAAAAATTAGAATCAGAAGAATTAAAAGGGTTTCCTAACTCAATCTTACTAAATTCGACAATAAAGTTAACTGAAAATCCATTACCTAAAAGTCAATGTCCAAAAATTGTTAAATTAAGTATTCCTAACCATTATTCTTCTTGTAGAGTAGTTGATGGTCAACATAGATTATTATCCTTTTCGAAGTTAGACTTTGTTCACAAAACAAAATTTAATTTACCAATAGTATTAATTGACAATATGCCAGTGGAAGAAGAAATTAAACTTTTCTTAGACATTAACGATACTTCTAAGAAAGTTGACCCGAGTTTAAGATATGAGTTAATGGCTAAATTGAATTGGGAAAAAGGATCTAAGGGAAGTTTAATAAAGGAAGCAGTTATAATTGTTTCCAGACTAGAGAAGACGGGGCCTTTAAAAGGTAAAGTTTATAAAGGTATTGTTGGTGATACTAAAAAAGACACTATAACCATGAGGTCAATAGTTGATTCAATCACTAGATATGGTCTTCTATCAAATAGTAAGATTAATAATTTAGAAAAATCAATTCAATCAATTTTAATAAAAATTAATAAAAATACCTTAAATAAAGATTACTTTTTTTCTAATCGAGGTGTTGATTTAATATTAGGTTTTTTAAGTAAGTATGTAGAAAAATCTGATTCTACAGAAATCGAAAATATAGAAGATGATCAAAGTACTGCTTTTATTGAAATTGTTAACGTTAATATTTCTGAATTAAAACTATTTCAAGGAGGTCAAGGATTTAAAAATGCGATAGAATTAGTTGAAAAGAAACTTAATACTGAAATAGAAACTGTGGTAAGTAAAGTATAAAAATAATGMGGTATAAGCGCCAAACCAAAAGATGGTGCATATTTACAAAGTTCCGTCAAATTTTTAATTTGGCTATGTGCTAAAACGTAAATAACAGTTCCTTTTACTCCCGTACTACCCATAATGCCAAACGTTAACAACAACTAAAACGAACATCTATGAAGAAATTATTATTTGGATTAACTACATTACTTATAATTTCCTGTAGCGAAAAACCAACAGGCGAATTCTCATTAATTGGGACTACAAACGGAATTGAAAATGGTACAGTCCTATATTTAGACAACAAAGAAGTTTTAATTGATTCTGTCGTAATTGAAAATAATTCATTCAGTTTTATTACCAAATTATCAAAATCACCATTACAAGTAGTTTTAAGAACAAAGGACTTTTCACACTATCGTTTCTTATGGTTAGAAAATAATCCTATGACATTCGATGCAAGTACATCGGATTTTAGAAATGCGATGGTGGTTGGTTCAGTAGAAGAAAATTTAAGTCAGATTTTAAGTAAAGAAACTAAATTACTTCCGAGGCATGAACGATTGAAAATAGACATGGAATTTGTCAGCAAGCACCCAAAGAGTCTTCATAGTGCTTATATTCTCTCTGTTTATACAACGACTTTGGGAAAGGAAAAATCGAAAGAACTTTTTGATGAATTTTCATTAGAAAATAAGAACTCTGAATATGGGAAAAGTATTTCAAAATATATTAAACTTAATAAAAATCCGAAAATTGGAGATAAGTACGTGGATTTTGAAATGGAAAATACGAAGGGAGCAATAGAAAAACTTTCCAATTTTAATGATAAAATTGTGCTATTAGAATTTTGGTCTTCTAATTGTGGTCCTTGCAGAAAAGAAAATCCGAATTTAGTAAAAACTTTTGAAAGGTACAATTCAAAAGGCTTTGAAGTTTTTGCGGTCTCTCTAGATACTAAAAAAGGAAGTTGGTTGAGAGCAATTGAGAAAGACAAATTACCTTGGAATCAAGTTAGTGATTTAAAAGGGCACGATAATGCTGCTTCATTAATTTACGGAATAAACGCAATTCCGGACAATTTTCTGATTGATAGAAATGGAATCATTATAGCAAGAAATTTACGTGGCGAAGCACTGAATATAAAACTTGCTGAAATAATGCCAGTTGCCAACAAAACCTAAGTCCAATGGGTTTTGTTGCTTACTTGAAAGTTTTTTACTTTTAAAGAAGACCGTCATCACGAAGTCTCACCGTAGGTAAATCTTTGATGTACTCACCTTTTTTTTAATTTGAAATAAAGGTGTTCGTGAAATAAGAGTTGGTTTTAAAAATGAGAAGATAAACTAAAATTATTTGCTAAATTGAGTGCTTAAAATAGGCAACTTATCTTATCCAAACACCTTAGCGTAAAGATGACGTTAACTTGACGCAACAAGTGTAATGAATACTATATACTTTTGCTAAGAACGATAAATACATTAAAAATGGAAACTAAGAATTTAGCAGGGAAATTAAAGAAATTAAGAACACTTAGAGGAATGTCTCAGGAATATTTAGCTGAGGAATCACGGTTGAGTTTAAGGACTATTCAAAGAATTGAAAATAATGAATCTACTCCTACGGGAGAAACGCTTAAAAGGTTATCTGTGGCCTTGGATGTGGAATTGAGAGAATTAATGGGGGAAAGCGCTATTAACGAAACAAGCGATTTGAAAGCAACTATTATTTTTCTAAAAAAGCAACTTTCGAAGACCAATATAAAATCTGAAATCAAAACATTTACAAATTTTATTGAAATTTTAAATAAACTGAAAGAAAGAGATTTAAGCCAAGAACAAATGGAGAGCATTGAGAGCTATATTAAATATTTAGAGCTTGWAAAAATACCTTCATTTAGTAATGAATTGTTCAAGGGCAAACTAACTGCATTCAAAAAGTATTTAAAAAATAAATTGCGATTCGTACCAAGCAATTATTATACTACTTTAGGATTAAGTTTTGCAATACCATTCGCTATTGGATTTGGAATTACAGATGGAATTTCTATGACAAATAAAATAATAGTGATTTCGGCAGCCTTATCTTTAATTGGAGTTGGAATAATTACAGATGCACGAATAAAAAGCCAAAAACGCGCATTTAGATTCTAATTGTAACTGCTTGCTCTCGCTCCTGACAGGAATGTCTTATTTCGAAACTCCATGTTTATAGTGTTTATTAGTTAGTCGCATTATACAACATAAGTGGAGTCTTTTGTTTATCGGCTTGTCTTGATGTTCAACATGTAATAATTGTACTCAAACGACGCAAACAATTGTGTGTTACATTTTATCAAAATATAGGACAACACCTCCCAAAATTGAACAAGAGTAACCATACACATCAATAATAAGTAACATCATCAAACCACCCCAACCCACATGAAAATTATCGCAGGAATTAACTTACTTCTTTTCTTAGTGCTTAGCATCATAGGGCTGTCCTACGCCATAAAAAAAATAGGGAGAGATTCGTAGCATTGTGTAACTTTCAAATAAATGCCAAACCCATGGGAGGATTCTTTGCAATGGGATTTGTAGGCGCGGCTATTATGTTAGGAATCTTTACAGCCAACCTACAACTAGGTTTTGTACAAATAGAAGGCACAAATGATTGGATGCAGGCTCTCAAACAAATTCCAATGGTATTTATAAGTGCTTTTGGGGAAGAATTGTTTTTGCGCGTCTTCGTTTTTATACCCTTGATGTACTTGGCAGGAAATAAAAGAATTGCATTGGTCGGAAGTTCAGTTGTTTTCTGTTTTCTACACATGCCAATGGATATAATCAGTGTTTTAAGCTATTTTTTGGCGGGGCTTATGTATGGATTTGCATTTCTTAAATTTAAGTCGATATGGGCAGCGGTTGGATTGCAAGTTGCTTGGAATTATTTCCAAGGAGCGGTCTTTGGTTTTCCTGTAAGTAGTGGGGTCTCTAATGGTTATTTTATACTAGGGATAGAAGACAGTTGGATTTGGAATGGCGGAGGTATAGGACCTGAAGGAAGTGTTTTTGGAGTTTTATGTAGAGTTTTAATAATCGGTATAATTTTTTTTATCCCCCTATACATTTGAAATTAAGGAATCAAAAGGTTTTTTAGCTATCAGGCAGCATGTGTGGTAAGTTATTATTGCTCCCAAAAATCTCCAAAAGAATATTATTAGCTAGTAACGTGTAGCCCATAAAAAAATAGAACGTAGTATATTTTATCACTAGACAGGATGTTTTGCTATTAAAAAAAAGCAATTATTTTCAGTGCTTTTCGTTGGATTTCTACACGCTACAATATTTCTCATCAGCTTTATAGCATAATACTTAGGGAGGATGGGAATCCATTGTTTTAATAAGTAAAAATATAAATAATACTTCTGAAATTTCCTTATATTACACCAGTATTCCCTTTGTTAAAACTGTATAAAACCTTGCCCATTGAATYWKWWAYSTTTCTTRYYRTTGCTCTTACTTTTTTGTTTAAATACGGAGCGTTTTGTGGCTCAAAACACCCAAAATGATTCCATTAGCTATTATTTTAAACAGATAAATGATTTAGTAGGGCAGCAAGCTGATTTACCGAATGTATTTATAAATGAGGCTTCATTATTAAAACAATTGGAGCATGCCCATGGAGAAGAAAAAATAGCCATCTTATTTCGCTTGTATAAACTGCATAAGTACAAATCTGTAACGGTGGCAGATAGTTATAATAGCTTAGCATTGAAACTGTCTAAAGTCTTGGGTTATAAAAAAGGAGTATTTCAAGCCAATGCCAATCATGGGTATTTATTATTTGTAAACGGGCTTTTTAATGCTTCCATGCAGAAGGTGAAATCCTTAGAAGCAGAAATAGTTTTCGAAGATTATCCAAAATGTTACGCCGATGTATTCTCCTTAAAATCATATATTCATACAGAAAAAGGGGAGTATGGGCAAGCCCTGGAAATAGGCTTGCATTTGTTGGATATAGCAGAGAAATCTAGAAATAAGTATGTGTTTATGCGGGCTTATGCTGCTTTGTCACATTATTATTTACGTATAGAGAACTACAAAATAGCCTTGAGTTATTGTTTAAAAGGCTTGGGCTCCGTGATTGATTTAAAAGAAGTACATTATATTTTTCCTAAAATTGATGAAATTGCACGTATGTCTTCCAAGTTGGAACATCGGGAAAGAGCTATAGAAGCCTATGATTTTTACATAGCACTAGAGCAAAAAATAGATTCTCCGGGGGATTTTATCCAAAGTGTTGTGTATATGAATATGACAGATTTGTATTTGCAAAATGGAGCATTAAATAAGGCTCAGGATTATTTGACCCAAGCCATGTATATTAATGAAACTAATAATTTCAGATTTAGGATTCCCAGAGCTTTAATTTTACAAGCTCAGTTAAACTTGAAAAAAAAGGATACTACGCAAGCCATTTTGAATTACGAAAAAAGTTTAATAGCAGCAGAGCATATTAATGCTTTTGATGTGGTAAAATCCAACAGTTTAATATTAGCAGACCTTTTTGGGAAAAGGGGAGATGTTTCCAAAGTTTATGAATATAAAACATTATACAAAGCCATCCAAGATTCACTTTTCACCAATGAAAAGGCTCAAAAAATAATTATTTTAGAAGCGAGAAGAACGATTAAAGAGGTTTCTCAAAAGAAGAGAATTTTAGAATTGGAAAATTTGACCCAACGCTCTCAGTTTCATCTGGTTTTATTGGCCCTGTTTTTATTGATAGTTGTAATAGGATTTGTGGGATTTGGCTATGTAAAAGTAAAGAAACAGCATAAAATTCTCTTTCATAAATCCATACAACTCGCCGAGATGCAGTTGAAAATGCGTGGGCAATTAGACCGTTTTGAGCTTAATGAAAAAGAAAGTGTTATAATACCTACAGATACGAATCAAAATAAATTGAACGAAGACGTAAAAGAAATTATCCTTGCCAAATTGGATAAATTGGAAGAATCCTTGTTCTTTCTAGACCAACAATGTACTTTAAATCAGATGGCATTAGTGTTAAAAACAAATGTAAAGTATGTGTCTCAAGTAATTAACCAAGAGAAGAAAAATAACTTCAATAATTATATCAACGATTTGAGAATTAACTATTTGCTAGGTAGGTTGCTAGCAGATGTTGATTTTAGAGAGTGTAAACTGAGTTATATTTCCGTGAGTAGTGGGTATAATAACCTCAACACTTTTAATGCAGCCTTTAAAAAGAGACAGGGGATTTTACCTTCTTATTTTATTTCCGAATTGATACAAAAAGACAGAAAAAAATAGCCCCAAATGATTGTTCAAATGGAGCTGTTTTGTGATACTTATAATGCATGGGTATATGAATTTGCGTAAAATATCACTTTAGGTATGGGCTATATTTCCAGTTTACATTTTAAGAGTGGAAATAGAACCATTTTGTGCTTTTAGCTATGTGTCCAGTCTATTTTTTTCTTTTGCTGGATGTTGTTTTCCTGCCTATAAGTTTTGACATAGTCTTTGTAGCTTTCCCACAAATCATCTACATCTTTTTGTAAAATGTATTTAAATGCTGCTTTGTAAGACCAAGGTTTCATTGTTTTTGCCGTAGCGTTAAACTTGTATAGAAAGTCTTTGTCATAATTATCCACTACCCATTTTAGGAAAAATCCTGTAGTAGTATAACCAGAAAGGTATTTATGATTATCAATGCCTAGGTCGGGATGTCTGCTAGCGTGTAAGCCTGCATTTATACGTACTAAATCTGCTGCTCCCTCTAAAAANGCAAAATAATCTGTTCCTCTTTTATACTGATCATTTATTGTAGAAGGACTGAACTGATATCCATGGGTAAGCTCGTGCCATAACACTCCGTAAATCTCATGTTTTACCGCCGCATCTGGTTTGTCTTTTAAGGCATGATGTATGTATTTAGTACTGAACCACAACTCCATAGAAGTTTGGTTTCCTYCTTTAGCGGCGAGTACATCACTCCAGTTAAAAGTAAAATTAATACTATTAAAATCCGGTACTTCGGAAATGTTTTTATACAATTGTTTACAAACACCTAAAGTAATCTCATTAATAGTTGATTTTAAGTCTGGGATAACTTTTAATACTCTTTTATATCCTTCGGATAGGGTATCGGTCGGGGTTAAATGTATGCTTGGATAATAAAATCCAGCCCAAGGATTTTCGGGGTCGTATACTTTTATTTCTCTTTCTACCCGTAAAGTGTCCACTCCGTAGTTGTTTTTTGTAATTAACATTACAGGATGGTTTCCGGGTGTTTTATAAACCACTGTTGGGTTTTGAAGGCTACTTTCGGAAGGTGTTCCATTTTCAAAAATCCATTTCCAAGTATTAGGGGCATTGGCGGAAATATCTTTAAAATAAATGGCATCCATAATTTTAATTCGGTTAGTGCTGGTCGTAAAATCAGTAACCGGATGTTTGGTAAGAGCTATGAATGCGATTTCCGCAATTTGTAAATAGTTATCTCCATAAACGGACGTATGTGATTGTTCCAAGACTATTCTATAGTGACTATATTTCGCATTGTTATTTGCTAAATTATAGGTGTTTGTTATCCCTCTTTTGGAAAATGTCTCATTGGTTTTATTGTCTATAATGTTCCATGTCAACCCGTCTATAGAACCACTTAAAGTCCAGTTTTTAGGGTCTCTTCCTGGTGCATCGTTGGCAGATGTAATGCTATATTTTTTGATGATGGAAGCTGTTTTATTGTGAATCGTTATAGTATTCTTGGCTGCTGCGACTAAAAACTTTGTGTTTTTATCATCATCAAAGAGCATTTGCAAATTTTCTGAAGTATTTATACTTGCTTGACTACTTTTTATAGTAGTTTTTGAGTGTATTATAGTTGTATATCCCTGTTTGAAAGGATGTATATTTTTTACACTGTCCTTACAGCTATAGAGTAGCAGGCTGATTACACTTATAAATAGAATTTGTATTTTCATATATTGAGTTGTTATTTTGTGATGAGTACTTCTTTTCTGAAATAAGAAGTACTTGGAATTTCCTGTCTTTTAAAATGGGGACCTTGCCAGTAAATCTTTAAACCAATATTGTCGGAACATTGGAAATACTTTACTTCAAATTTATGGAGTCCTTTTGATAAGATAATATCATTTTTTTGAGTGAAATCTGCTGATTTTCTACCGTCACTTTCAAACAATTCTTCTCCGTCAATTTTTAATTGAGCACCATCATTGGCTGCAATTTCAAAATTATAAATTCCGTCTACAGGAATGTCAATATATCCTGAAAACTCCAATGCAAACCATTCCTCTCTTTGTTTTTTAGAAAGATTAATTATAGGCGTAGTTCCTTTCGTACGTGGAGTATCCAATGTCCAATCATGGACGGATCTGAACACACCTTCATAATAGTTGTAGTTTAAACCCTGTTGGAGTTTTGATGGATTTAATCCCTGTACAGCGGTAGACTTATTAAGCGGAATGCTTGTGGTGTAACTGGACAAGTAACCCTCTTTAAATGCTTTCACTTTTAAGGTGGTTGATGTATAAATATCAAATGGTTTTTCGTATTTATTACTCTCTTGACTAGGAGAGGATCCATCTAAGGTGTAATAGATGCTTGCTTGGTTGGTATCTGTTCTTAAGTCTACAGTTTTATTGGCAATAAATGTATTGAAATCCGAGGCGATGTATGGAATACTAACCACTTTGTACGTGTCTGAACTCGGTCTTGATTCCTTTGCTGTAGCCCAATTTTTATTAGGGGAATGTTGCATTTGAAAAGACAATGTTCCTCCGTTTAAAATAGTTTGATGACTCAAGTAGGACTTATTGTAGGTTTCTCCATTTAAAGTAGCTTGTTGGATGTAAATATTTTCTGAAGACGCATTTTTTCCTTCTAGCACAAAATGGTTGCCATTGTCTAAATGTATTGTTACTTTTTTAAAACTAGGACTTCCGATTACATACTCCGGACTTCCTGGGGTCACGGAATAGAATCCCATGGCACTCAATACATACCAAGCAGACATTTGACCACAATCTTCATTGCCACAAAGTCCGTCTGGTTGCGTACTGTACATTTCATTGAGTATTTGATGAACTCGTTCTTGTGTTTTCCATGGTTTTCCTGCATAATTATATAAATAGGCCATATGATGACTTGGTTCGTTACCATGAGCGTACTGTCCAATAAGACCCGTAATATCGGAATCTCCTTTTTCTTCAATTGCTGCTTGATTGAATAAATTATCTAACCATTTGTCAAATTCTGCGTCTCCTCCAACGGAGTTAATCACATTTTGTATGTCATGGGGCACAAACAAACTATATTGATAGGAGTTTCCTTCTGTAAAATTAAAATTATAAGTCGCACCCACTTTTGTCGGGTCAAAATCTTTTACCCATTCCCTGTTGGAATAGCGAGGTCTCATAAATTTAGTTTCCTTATCATATAGGTTTTCGAAAAAGCGAGCTCTTTTAGAAAATTCTTCATACACGGTTTCATTCCCTATTTTTTTCGCCATTTGTGCAATGCACCAATCGTCATAGGCGTATTCTAAGGTTTTTGAAACTGATTGGCTACTTTTGTTGGTTGGAACATAGCCTAGTTCTGTATAATAGTTAATACCTCTTCTATTTATATTGGCGGATTGTACCATGGCTTCTAGTATTTTATCGGCATCCACATTAGTAATTCCTTTTAAATACGCATCTGCCATAAGGGATACGGCATGATAACCAATCATACATCGGGTGTCATTAGATGCCAATTCCCACATAGGTAACTCTCCAGACTGTTCGTATTTATGTTGTAAAGAAACTACGAGGTCCCTTGTGATGTCTGGTTCAATTATGGTTAATAATGGATGCAATGCTCTAAAGGTATCCCATAAGGAGAACACATGATAGTTATTAAAATCGGTTGATTGATGTATTTTTCCATCCATTCCACGGTATTTACCATCTACATCTGAATATAAATTAGGCGTTAATAAACTATGGTAAAGTGCGGTGTAAAAAATAGTTTTTTTGTCTTCATTATCATCTTCTATTTCTATTTTACCAAGAGATAAGCTCCAAATAGTGTTGGCATCTTCTACCACTTTATCGAAGTTAAAATTACTCGTTTCCGTGGCTAAATTTTTCCATGCATTTTCGATACTCACAGCGGATAAAGCCACCTCCGCGATTACTTGTTTACCCGAAGCATCAAAATTTAAAACCGCAATGATTTTGTTACCGGAATAGTTAGCTGTTTTTTTGACTACACCATCTTCTTCAACGGTATAAGAAATAATAGGCTTCGAAAATTTAGCCACAAAATACTGACGTTGATCTCCAGCCCATGCTTTGGAGCGTCTATACCCGGCAATTTCAGTTTCAGAGACAATTTCGAAAGAGGATTCCATTATGGGATCTCTATGTGCGATATCAATTAGAATACTTGTGGTGGTATTTTTCGGAAATGAATATCTATGGACTCCTGTTCTTTTGGTGGCTGTTAATTCAGCCTTTATATTATAATCTTCCAAAACAACGCTGTAATATCCAGGGCTGGCTTTTTCCGTGTCATGTGAAAAACGTGAGCGATAGCCACTATCTGGATCCTCTGAAGTTCCAGGGGAAAATATTGGCTTTCCTGTTAAAGGCATAAATAGAATATCCGACAATTCTGGAATTCCAGTACCTGATAAATGGGTATGTGAAAAACCAATTATAGAGCTGTCTTCGTATTCATAACCAGCACAAGCAGCCCAATCCACATAAGAGTTTTGGGTGTCTGGACTTAATTGAACCATTCCAAAAGGAAGTGTTGCCCCGGGGTAGGTGTGGCCTGGACTTTTGGTGCCTATAAAAMCATCGACATAATCAATAGGTAATTTTTCTTTTRTWYTANKTAYARCTTATATAAATAAACAGTAGTAGCATTGAAATTATATTTTTCATAAATTATGTTTAAACTTTTTAGCGGTAATTATGGCAGCAAACAAGATAAAAACTAAACATCCCAGTGGTACTAAAAATCCTAATAGAATAGAGCATGCATCAGCAACAAAGCCCATAACAGGAGGTATAAATGCCCCTCCAACAATGGCGGTTACCATTAAACCGCTAAGCTCATTAGCTCTTTCGGGTAAATAATCTACGGTTATTGAAAATATTAAAGGGAAAATATTGGCAAAGCCTAAACCTACAAGTATAATTCCTATATATGCAACAACCGGATTCCCTAATAGTAAGAGTACAATTCCTACAATGGAAATTATAACCGTTACAAATAGAAATTTAATAGGGTTAATTTTTGTTAAGATAGCTGCTCCTGAAAAGCGACCGATTAATATGGGTAAAAAGAACAATCCCCAGCTGAGCCATAAATTAAAACCTTGAATCCCGAATACTTCTTTTAACAAGATGGGGATGCCAGAACTCATAGATACTTCCGCACCAACATATACAAATATGGTACATACCATCATTAAAACATACTTGTTTTTTAACAACATGATACAACTTTTAACCGTAGCGGCTGTTTCCTCTTTGTGCTTGATTTCTATGATGTTTAAGGGTTTTGTAAGCCCTATAGTCACC